>CAZWBW010000001.1:0-20187 GCA_964632355.1 uncultured Anaerolineaceae bacterium
GAAGAGGACAGTTTGGGGCACCGCCTCAGCGGCAGGGGCTTCCTCGACCATGCCGGGCGCTTCGGCTACTTCGCTCATGACGTCTCCACCACTTCATACCGTGGTAGTCGGTACACCCGCAGGTCGCCGCTTTCGAAGACCGTGTCGAGGAATGTGTCGAACGGGGTCATGTGCTCGCGAGGGTAGCGGCGCAACTCCTCCCGCCCAACGACGACGAACTCCGCGTCGAGCCTTCGCATCAGGCGCAGCACGTCGGCCGGGTCGTCGTTCAGGTACACGGCGTCGACCATTTCCTGTCGCGCCGAGAACTGCTCGTTGTTCGCCGCGCTCACGCCTCGCCACTGTACCTCGTGGAAGTACCAGCCGATGGGCGTGCTCGAACCCGTCCGCGCGGCAATGCGTCCCGCGTCGCTGTAATCCACGCTGGCGTCCACCAGGCGCACCTGGCCGTCTTCTCCAACCGCGTATCGGCGTCCCGTGGTTTCGATCACGACATCCCCGGCATTCGTGTGGTCCGCGATCCAGCGTGTGAGAGCGTATTCGTCGGGGTCGTTCCGGGCGAGGAAGGCGAGGCCGTCGGCGGTGTTATCGCCGCTCGAACTGAAGCCGTTCGTGCGGTTCGGCATCGCGATAAGCGGGTAGACGAGCCCCGCCGCGACCAGGACGAGCGCCGGCGCAGCCAGCCACGCGAACGTCGGCCGCAGCTGCATTGCCCGGCGAACGGCTACCGCCAGCGCCACGCCGCCGGCGAGCGAGAGCAGCACCCACGCCTGGTACGAAAGCTTGAAGACGGTGTTCAGCCGCGGCGCCGAGTCAAAGAAGATGTCTTTGATAAGGAAGAGTTCGGCGCCGTAGAGCAGCAGCGCACCCACCCCTGCAAGCGCCACAACGCCCGCGGCGGCGCTTCGGCGCCAGGCAGTTGCGATCGTGGCGCCGGCCAGCAGCCACGTGGCGACCCCGTACGCCGCAAGCGTCACCCAGCCCCCGGCGCCCCGGGCCTCGAACCCGTTGTGGAGATCGCCGCGAGCCGCTGCGAGCAATGCCCACCCCAGGAACGGCAGCAGCGGCGCAGGCAGTGCGAACGCCAGGGAGTCCAGCAGCACCCGCGGGTTCGTGCCGCGCAGGGCCCACGTGAGCGCTACCAGGGCAGCCGCGAGCAGCGGGCCGAACTGGAGGAACGCGTGGGCCGGCCGCGTCCCTTCGCCCACGTAGGCGTACAACCCCGACGCCTGCGACGAAAACGTCAGATACCACGGGAGATAGGCGATCACCGCGAGGACGAACACGGGTGCCAGGTAGGTGAGTGAATTCCCGATGGCCGGGAGCGCACGTTCGCGCCGCAGGTTGCGCAGCAGAACCGCCCCGGCGAACACGCAGCAGAACGTGATGACGTCCCACGTGTTCTGGAACGCGAGCCCCCCGAGGACGAGCGCCACCGCGATGCCCGGCCATGGTGCCCGCACGTGGGTTCGCCAGTCGAGTCGCCGCCGCCCCCGCCACCACGCCAGCGCCAGCCCCAGCGCCAGCAGCACCACGGGGATCGCCATTACGTGCGGGTGCAGGTCGCCGAGGAGGAAGCTGAAGAACGGGAATTCCGTGATCGTGCCCGGGATGATTCGACTGCCGCGCCACCAGAACCAGAACTCCGTCGGGTACCACGAATCGGTCCGGGGCTGCCCTGCTGGCCCCTCGTAGCATTCGGTGGCTGGGTCGCCGATTTCGCACGGCAGGAGCCACTCGACCCCCATCCAGCGGTACAGCCGCTCGTTGTAGCGCTCGTGTGCGGCGCTCCATTCGAAGATCGCCGAAAGCGAACCCACCGCCAGCAGCAACACGATCGCCGCCACGGCCGCACCCGGTGCCCAAACGCGAAGCCGCGGGCCGAATACCCAGCGGCCAAGCGCTACCGCCAGCGATGCGATGCCCGTCGCCGAGGCCGCAAAGGTGTACGCCAGCCCGAGGTTGTACCCGATCGACGACGGCACGTCCGCGAGCCGCGTCAGCAGGCCGACCTGCAGATAGCCGAAGTAGTAGTAGCTCGCCCGCTTCCCCGCGAGCCACGGGTCGCGCGGCGGGTAGTCGTCCGACTCCAGCGTCGCGTTCAGGTACAGGAAGTCCATCGGCTGTTCGGTGCCGACGATCTCCGGGTTGTAGCCGCGAAACGCGACGTAGCCGAAGAAAAACAGCGTGAACAGCCCCGCCACCGCGATCAGCGACGGCCACTGAAACCTGACGGTCCCGGCGAAACGGCGGTCCCGGCCCGCCACCGCGACACTCACGATCGCCACAGCGGCGACCGCGAGCAGGTATCCCCCGCGCCCCGGTGGCAGCACCGAAGCCGTTCGCAGGATGAAGTAGGTCCAGCCGCTCAGAAGCAGCCCGGCCGCGAAGCTCAGCCCCGTGCCAGCGTCGGGCAGCCGTCGCAGCAGCGCGAACGTGATTGGCAGCGCCGCTACGGCGACGAGCAGCGCAGCCGCCCAGAACGCCAGCACCTGGCTCATGCGGGCTCCTTAGGAGAGCAGTGAGTCGACGAACTCCCTGGCGTCGAACGGCGCGAGGTCGTCCATCCCTTCGCCTGTTCCGATGAACCGAACCGGGATATCCAGTTCGTGAGCGATGGCGAAGGCTATCCCGCCCTTGGCCGTACCGTCCAGCTTCGCGAGGACAATGCCGGTCACGCCCACAGCCTCGGTAAAGGTGCGCGCCTGCATCAGTCCGTTCTGGCCGGTCGTCGCATCGAGCACCAGCAGCGTCTCGTGCGGCGCGTCGGGGTGGTTGCGCTTCACGATCCGATGGATCTTCTTGAGCTCCTCCATCAGGTTCGACTTCGTGTGCAGCCGCCCCGCTGTGTCGATGATCACGATGTCCGCCCGCCCGTTGTCGGCTGCCGAAACGGTATCGAACACCACGGCTCCGGGGTCTGCGCCAGGCTGATGCGCGACCACCCGCACGCCGACGCGGTCGCCCCACACCTTGAGCTGGTCGATCGCTGCCGCCCGGAACGTATCCGCCGCGCCGAGGATCACCCGTGCCCCGTCGCGTTTGAATGCATGCGCCATCTTCGCGATGGTCGTCGTCTTCCCGGCGCCGTTTACGCCCACGACCAGCAGGATGAGCAGTTCGGGGACCGGCTGCCGCACCCACGCCGGCGGCTCACGGTGCGGCGCCTCGAGGATCGCGATCAGCTCCTCGCGCAGGATTTCGCGGACCTGCGCAGCCTGCTTCACGCCCTCGTCTTTCACGCGCTTCCGAACAGCGTTGAGGATCGTCTCCGTCGTTTCCAGCCCGACGTCCGAACCCAGCAGGATCTCCTCGAGTTCCTCGTACAGGCTCTCGTCGAAGTCCGCGCGCTGGAACAGCCCGGCGATCCGCCCGAACAGACCGCGCCGCGTCCGCTCGGTCGCCCGCTCCGTTTGCTCCTGGAGGATCCTGCGGTCCTCCGCCGTCAGTTCGTAGTCGTCGTACTCCTCTTCGTACTCGCCGAACTCCTCGGCGTCGGCCTCGGCCCGGGCGTCCTGCTCGAGGGCCGCTTCCTCCTCCGCCTCCTGTGCTGCGAGGGCCTCGAGCTCCGCCTCGATCTCCTCGTCGCTTACGTACTCTTCTTCTTCGACTTCAACCGCCGGTTGCGGTTGTTCTTCTTCTTTTTTCTTCCTGCGCCAGAACCGCACGCAGCGCTCCTTGCCGGGTGATGTTCCATCGATGGTACGGATCGGGGGACCAACCGTACACGCACACAAACGAACACCGGGGCGAACGAGCGCCCCGGTGACCTGTCTGAGTCCCTTCCTGTTCCTGCCCTAGGGAAGCGCCAGCATCCGCTCGAGCGCGACCAGCGACCACTTCCGCGTCTCGTCGTCCACGCGGATTTCGTTGATCACATGCCCGGCCGTGAGCCCTTCGAGCACCCACGCCACGTACGCCGGGTGGATGCGGTACATGGTGCTGCACGGGCAGACCACCGGGTCGAGGCAGAACACCGTCTTGTCGGGATTCTTCTGCGCGAGCCGGTTCACCAGGTTGATCTCCGTGCCGACTGCCCACGCGCTGCCCGCTGGCGCCTCCGAAATGACGCGGACGATCTTTTCGGTCGAACCGTAGTCATCCGCCGCCTGGACCACTTCCCAGCGGCATTCCGGGTGCACGATAACGTTGATGCCCGGGTATTCCTTGCGGGCCTTCTCGATCTGCTCCACCGTGAAGCGCTGGTGCGTGCTGCAGTGGCCCTGCCACAGGATGACCTTCGCCTTCTCGATCTGTTCGGGCGTCACGCCGCCGTTCGGCACGCGGTAGTTCCAGACCACCATCTCCTCGAGCGGAATGCCCATGGCGTAGCCGGTGTTCCGGCCAAGGTGCTGGTCCGGGAAGAACAGGATCTTCTCGCCCCGTTCGAACGCCCAGCGGAATGCCCGGTCGGCGTTGCTCGAGGTGCACACCATGCCGCCGTGCTCGCCGACGAACGCCTTCAGGCTCGCGGCGCTGTTCATATAGGTGATCGGCACCACCGTCGTGTCGTCGCCAAGCACCTCCGTGATGGTGTCCCAGGCTTCGTACACGTCGTCGGGGTCTGCCATGTCGGCCATCGAACAGCCCGCCGCCATGTTCGGCAGAATCACCCGCACCTCCGGCCGCGTCAGGATGTCCGCCGACTCGGCCATGAAGTGCACACCGCAGAACACCACGTACTCGGCGTCCTTCTGCGCCGCGGCATGCTGCGCGAGCTTGAACGAGTCGCCCGTGTAGTCGGCGTACTGGATGACTTCGTTGCGCTGGTAGTGGTGGCCGAGGATGACGAGCTTCGAACCCAGCTTTGCCCGGGCCGCCCGGATCCGGCGGTCGAGCTCCTCCGGGCTCGCCTTCAGATACGCACGAGGAATATCCTGCTGCCAGCTCACGAACGCCGGTTCGTCGGCTAGCGGGATGGGTACCAGCGTATCCGTCGGACACGTCTCCGGGTCGTTGTAATAGGCGCGCTTGGCCTCGATGGTTTCCGTCGAACTCGTCGCGAGCGTCATGGCAGTTCCCCTTTCGGGACTTAGTGTCATTGTGACACTAAGTCAGGAACCCAACTTGTCACGCCACGGGGTTCCCTGTCAAGCGCTTGACGCCAATCCGGTCATTTATTGACGAACTCGCCCCAGCGTTACCGGCTGTCGACTAAGTGGATACGAGTCACCTGTTTGTTGGATTGTGCGCCCGTGCTGACCGCCTCTAGACTTGTGCACCGGGAGCGGCCTCGCTTCCCGCGAGGAGAGAATGACAGCCCAACAGATCTGCCCCCACACCGCGCGCTCCTGGACGCAGCCCGAGGAGTTCGTGCTTCGTCCGGCGGTGCACACGGGCCGGGGCTGGCGCTACGCCCACGTGGAGCAGGTTTGTAGCGACTGTGGCGAACCCCTGCGCGCATTCCGCGTCGATCTCCGGGGGCTGGAATCGCTCGGCAGGCACTACCGCATCGTGTTCGAAGAAAACCGCGTTCGCGAAGGGAACGGCTATCGGCTCGTGGCCGCGCGCGATGAGCAGCCGCACATCGTGCTCACCCAGTCCGCGTCTGTCGCGGGGCCGTCGTTCGATGTGGACCCGCCCATCCCGTGCACCGCGATAGCGGCAGCGTTCGAAGACGACTACCCTTTTGCGCTCGTCCGCGAAGTGACTCTCGGCCAGGCCTAGCGGCGTTTCGAACGTTTCCTGCCCTGCCGCGGCTTCACCCACTGGCGGCTGATGATCCAGCGCGTCAGGAATCGCGACAGCGCAAGTCCCATCAGCACCGCGGAAAAGATGAACAGCAGGTTCATCGGCAGGGTGTTGCCATCCGACCCCTGCGAAATGATGCCGGCGGAAACACCTGCCCAGGTACCCAGGAAGACGCCGAACGCAAACGCAAAGAACACCGGGAAGGTCCGCCAGCGCCACTCGGGCATTGGGACCACGGTAGGTTCGCGGCCGGACTCCTGTTGGGCTGGAGCTGCCGATTCGGTTTCAGCGACCGCGGACGAGCCGCGGGAACGGCGGCGGCGACGGCGTGCAGCAGCACTCATCGCGCCGGTATCCCGTAACGAAGACGAAATGCCACGTGACACCTCATGCAGAGCGGTACGACGTCTCGGCCCAGGAGTTCGCGAAACCCAATCTCATGCGTTCCGCACGGAATGCCCTCCTCGTTGATGCGGGCATCGGGGTAGTGGAACAGCCCACCACAGTCCGCGCACACGAGAACACTTCGGTTACCAATGGGCTCGCGGCATTCAACACATCGACCATTCATTGCCGCCCTGGCTGCGGCAGGTGCTTCCTCTGGAAGAGGTACACGCCGCTGCTCGTTTTGCGATGAACGATCTCGCCACGGTCGGCTGCCTCGGCCAGCATCGTTTCGCTGATGCCGATATACAGCGCGGCCTCGCTGAGATCGAGGATGTCCTCGAGGCTGTTGTCGTATTTCTCCGGGTGCAGACAGCGGTCGCAGCCGAACTCGAGCGCCATGTGCTCTTCGTTGATCCAGACCTGCCCGCAGTCCTTGCCGGGGATGTCCTGGCGCTGGTTCAGGTGGTACGGCTGAGCACAGGAGTTGCAGAACGCCTGGGTCTGCGGGGTCAGTGCCTCGCCACAGACGGAGCAAATTGTCGCACTTGTCATAGTCATCGCGAACTCGCGTTCGATCTTACTCCATCCTTGACGCGCTCGAAACGGCGCCCATATGATCATGCAACTTTAGCAATTTCCCCCTGCACGAACAGGCCGGCGCTCCCATTGGCTGGAGGTGAGGTGCCACTGGCCACGCCAGAAACGTACGACGCACTCTACGAGCGACTTGGCATCAAGCCGCTGCCCGCCGACCTCCTCCGGGAGGCACTGACGCACGCCTCCTACCTGAACGAAACCGACGCAGAGGCAACTTCCAACGAACGGCTCGAGTTCCTCGGCGATGCCGTGCTCGGCGTCGTCATCGCGAACGAACTCTTCAAGAAGTACCCCAGCGCCGGCGAAGGCGAACTCACTCGCATGCGCGCCGAGGTGGTGCAGCGCAGCGCCCTCGCCCGCGTTGCCGAACGGCTCGACCTCGGCGCGTACTTCATCCTTGGCCGCGGCGAAGAGGCTGCCGGTGGGCGTTCCCGCGACCGCAACCTCGCTGGCCTCTTCGAAGCCGTGGTCGGCGCCATCTTCTGCGCTCACGGGTTCCGCTCCGCCCAGGCATTCATCCTTCGCTCGCTGAAGCCCGAGCTCCAGCAGCTCTCTCGCGAAGGCGCACCAATCGACGCGAAGTCGAGTCTTCAACATCTTGTCCAGGCGCGCTGGCATGAACCGCCTGATTATGTGACGGTAGTGGAAGAAACGGGCGGGCCCGGCCGCCGCTTCGTTGTGGAGGTCCGGGCCGGCGGCGTAACCCTCGGGCGGGGCGAGGGATCGAGCAAGCGCGCGGCGCAGCAATCCGCCGCACGCGAAGCCGTAGCTCGCCTACACGCTGAAAACGAGGGCTAGCGCATGTACCTCAAGAAACTCTCGATCCAGGGTTTCAAGTCCTTCGCCAATCGCACCGTCTTCGAATACGGCAGCGGAATCACCGCCGTCGTCGGGCCTAACGGCTCCGGGAAGAGCAACGTCACCGACGCCATCCGCTGGGTGCTCGGCGAACAGAGCGCTCGCCTTCTCCGGGCCAAGAAGCAGGAAGACGTCATCTTCTCCGGCACGAAAGACCGGGCGGCCGTCGGCATGGCCGAGGTCATTCTCACGCTCGACAACAGCGACAAGTGGCTCCCCGTTGACTTCGCCGAGGTCGAAGTCGGCCGGCGCGTCTACCGCAACGGCGACACCGAATACCTCCTGAACGGCTCCCGTGTGCGCCTGCGCGATGTCGTCGACCTGCTCATGAAGGGCGACGTCGGCCAGAACTCCTACACGATCATGGGCCAGGGGCTCGTCGACGAAGTCCTCTCGATGAGCCCCGAGGAGCGGCGCTTCTTCCTCGACGAAGCCGCGGACGTCAAGCGCTTCCGCATCAAGATCAAGGAAGCGCAGGACAGGCTGGCCGCCACGCGCGACAACCTCGAACGCGTGCGCCTCGTCGTGTCCGAAATCGAGCCGCGTCTCGCACAATTGAGCCGCCAGGCCGAACGCGCCGCCGAACACCAGCGGCTCTCCGCCGAGCTCGCCGAACTCCTGCGCGCCTACTACAACCACCGCTGGAGCGAAGCGCAGAACCAACTCGTCCGCGCTCGCGCCACGCTCGACCAGCGCACCGCCGAGGTAACCGCGGCGAACGAGCGCGTGCAGCAACTCCGCGAGCAACTCCGCACCCTCAGCGAAGAGATTCGCAAGCGCCGCGAAGCGATCGGCCGCCGGGAGGCGACCTTCGCCGAGATCGAACAGCGCATGTCGGTCGTCGAACAGTCCATCGCGCTGGACCGCGAACGGCACGCGATGGTCACCGGCCGCCGCGAAGAGGTTCGCCTCGAGATCGAGGCGCTCGAATCCGAAAAGATGTCGCTCACGAGCGCCGATGTCGACGAAGGCCGCCGGGAGCTTGAAATCGCCGAGGAAGCCGAAAAGGCAAAATCCATGGTTGACCGCTGCCGCGAGGCGCTCGAACTCGCCGAGCGCGACTTCGCCGCCATCCGCAGCCGCTTCCAGGAACTCCGCGACGGCGCCGAGACCGGCGAACGGCGAGCCGCGCAGGCGCAGCGCGAACGCGATGCCGCCCGCAACCGCATCGCTCAGCTCGAACAGGAATACGGCAAGGTTGTCACCCGCCGCCGGCAGCTTCTCGCCGAACTCAAGGCCTATGGCCAGCGCTTCGCCGAGCTCCGTGACACTGTCCAGGCGCTCGAACTCGACCTCGATCGCGCCATGCAGGACGCCGAGGACGCACGGTCGAGGCTCGCCCGTGTGCAGGACGAAGTCCGCTCCTACGAAGCCGAAAGCAACCGGGACCTGCGCGAACTCGACCACCTCGAAGGGCGGCTCGAGGCGCTGAAGCGCGTGCAGGCAGAGCACGAAGGCGTCGCAGCCGGCACGCGCAGCGCGCTCATCATGGGACAGGCCCTTATCGAAGGCATCGAGCCGGGCAGTCTCGGCGAGCCCCCGGAGGTCCCCGGCATCCTCGGACTGCTCGCGCGGCAGATCCGCGTGCCGGCCGGGCTCGAGACGGCCATCAACGCAGCGCTCGAACAGCGGCTCCACGCCGTCGTCGTCGAAAACGAGGAGGCTGCCTTCCGGGCGATCGAACTCCTGAACCAGCGCAAGCAGGGCCGCGCCAAGTTCGTGAGCGTGGAGGTTGCCCGCCACAACTACCCGCTCAACCTGCAGAAGGAACCGGGCGTTGTCGGTGTCGCCGCACGGCTCGTGCGCTGCGACAAGCGCTTCCAGCCGCTCATCGACACGTTGCTCGGACGCGTGATCGTCGTCGAGGACCTCGAGGCCGGGAAGCGCATGCTTCGGCGTTCGCTCGGCGCGATTGTCACGCTCGACGGCACGATGATTGACCAGTTCGGCGCCATCACCGGCGGGACCACCGGCTCCGAAGAGAGCATGTTCACCCGCCAGCGCGAACTGGAGGAGCTCCCCGAGCAGATCGAGGCCATCCGCGCGCGCGTCAACGTCAGCCAGCAGCAGCTCAGCCGCGCCCGCGAAGCCATCGCTCGCCTTTCGGCACAGGCCAAGGAAGCCGACCGGGCGTACGAAACCCTTCGCCGCGACGTCGAGCGCGCCCGCTGGCAGCTCGAGCGCGAACGCGACCGCCTCCACAAGCTTCGGCGCGAAACCGACGGCGTCGATTCCCGCCGCGCCGCCATCGAACGCGAGGTCCAGGCCAAGCAGGAGATCATCGCGCAGGCGGAACGGGCTGCACAGGAAGCCGCCCAGGCCGCAGAAGCACGCAAGGCCGAACTCGAGACGCTCCAGCAGGAATACGCCGACGCGTCCGCGAAGCGCGACGCCGCCCTCCAGGCTGTCAGCGACGCGAGCGCGCGGCTGGCCTCCGTCGAAGGCCAGCGGAAGGCGCTCCAGTCCATGCGCGAGCAGCACGAAAAGGCCATCGAGCGCATCCAGAGCCAGATCGCTGCGAAGAAGCTCCAGGCCCGCAACCTCGAACTCGAAGCCGGCGTCATCGACGAGCGGCTCGCAAAGCACGCGAAGGAGCTCGAGGCTATCCGCCTCGAACAGGCGCGCTATGCCGACGATGCCGCCCCCGACCGCGATGAGCTGCTCCGCCTCGAATCCCACGAGCGAACCGTCCAGGAGGAGTACAACGAGGCGCAGGCCGAACTCCTGCGCATCGACCGCCTGCGGCTCGACCTCGAAGGTGAAGTGGCCCGCGCGACCGACCACATCGAGAGCCTCCGCGCCGAGATGGAACGCGAAGGTCTCGCTCCCGACCGCTCGGGCCAGGTCGTCTCGCTCGATGAAGCCATGAGCATGGACCCCATGTTCGAAGAGTCCACCGCCCCGACCATCCAGGGCGGCGCGCTCATCGATGTCGAGGAAACGCGGTCGCGTATCGAGCAGATCCGCCGCCAGATCCGCCGGCTCGGCCCGATTAACGCCGAAGCCCCCGAGGACTATCGGGAGAGCAAGGAACGCTACGAGTTCCTGACCGCGCAGATTCGCGACCTGACCGAAGCCGAGCAGCAGCTCCATGAGGCCATCGGCCAGCTCAACGAGGAGATCCGCTCACGGTTCGGCGCCACGTTCGAAAAGGTCAACACGGCCTTCGGCGAGTACTTCACGTCGTTCTTCGGCGGTGGCACCGCACGGCTCATCCTGACCGACCCGGACAACCTCGCCGAGACAGGTATCGAGATCGAGGCCCAGCCGCCGGGGAAGCGCGTCCGCACGCTCAGCCTCCTCTCCGGCGGCGAGCGGTCGCTGACCGCCGTGGCGCTGCTCTTCGCGCTGCTGACTGCCAACCCCGCGCCCTTCTGCGTGCTCGACGAAGTCGACGCGGCGCTCGACGAGGCGAACGTTGGCCGCTTCACCTCCGCGCTGAAGAAGCTCGCCGAGCGGACGCAGTTCGTGGTGGTCACGCACAACCGCCGCACGGTCGAAGTGGCCGACGCGATCTACGGCGTGTCCATGGGTAAGGACGGCGTCTCGAAGGTGCTCTCGCTCAAGCTCTCCGACGTGCCCGAGAACTAGCTGGCGAGGGGGGCTTCATCGGGCCGCATCGCGGGCACCTCGATCTGCTCCGGCAGCTTTTCGTGCACCCTGCGGACTTCGCTGCAGGGCAGCCCGGCCTGTTCGGAATGGCGCCAGATATCGTCCACCGACCGCGCCTCGTAGATGCACAGCGTTTCCTCCCGCTCCGGATCCCAGAGCGTGCGGATCCAGCGCATGCCCGGATAGAAGGGCACACAGGCCAGCGCACGGAACCCTGCGGCATCGAGGTCGGTCTCGGTGGCGTTCGGGAAGGGCCGGCGAATCGCGTAGAGTGACATCCCTGGCGGCTCCCGCGCATAGTCGCGAGCGTTATTGTCCGCCCGCCGTCAAGGTGCTCCCTTACGCGTCTGCATCTTCGGGCCGCACTGGTTCGAGCACCGATAGCAGGTCCGACGCGCGAATGCGCAAGGCCCGCTGCCCGGCCAGCCGGCTCGCCCGCAGCCGCCCCGAGCGGATCCAGGCCCGCACTGTCTGCACGTGAACCCCGAGGTATTCGGCCGCCTCTTCCGGTGAGTACAGCTTCTCGTCGGGTACGGGGCGCCGCCCGCCGCTACGCACGTATCGCTCCACCTCCTCGGGTGTCACGCCGAGCTCGCCGAACACGCGCCCGGGCAGGCCTTCGTCGAACCGCATGAGCGCCAGCAATACGTGCAGGTCGTCCAGCCGCGTACGCCCGGACCGGTGTACCTCCTCGGCCAGCACGCGAGAGAAGCGGATCATGTCCTCGCCGAACGGCGGGTCGGGGGATCCGGACGGAACCGCCGTGCGCTCGACGATGTCCTCCACGAGGCGGACGTCGATCGTCATCGGCCCCAGGTTGAAGTAGCCGAACTGGCTGACGCGCTTCAGGAAGGCCAGGAAGAAGACGTCGACCGAACTGACCCCGAGCCGTTGTGCCTCCCGCGAATGCGCGGCCCAGATCGGCTCGTCCGGCTGGAAGAGTTTCCGAAGTTCCTCCGGGATGTCCCCGGGGATGGGTGCGCCGGTCTGGTCGGCCATTGCGCGAACTATGGCACACCGGCACTCTCTTGCGCTATCTTGCGCGCGTAACGTTCGCCGGCTGGCCTCTCGCGACCTCCTCGCTCCGGCCAGCCCGGCGTTCGAACCGATTGCGAATGACCCTCACACCGTTCCCGCCCGGCTCGACCCCCGACCAGTGGAATGCGCGCGGCCACGGGTACTTCCCTGGCTACGTTGGCCTCGAAGTAACGGACCTCGGACACGGCTTCGCGCGTGGCCGGCTCGCCATCGAACAGCACCATCTCGCCCCGAACGGCTTCCTCCACGCGGCCGCCGTGCTCGCCGTCGCCGATACGCTGGCGGGCTACGGGTGCGTGCAGACCCTTCCCGAAGGCGCGACCGGGTTCACCACCATCGAAGTGAAAACGAACTACATCGGCACTGCCCGCGAGGGAACCATCTCGTGCGAGGCGCGGCTGGCCCATGGAGGGCGCACCACCCAGGTCTGGGACGCCGAGGTGGTCGACGATGCCAGCGGGAAGGTGATCGCGCTGTTTCGCTGCACCCAGCTGATCCTCTACCCGCGCTCCTGACCATGGACGCGAGAGGGCCCGCCCCCTTCCCCGGGACGGGCCCCCTCCGGACGTCTGCCGGGAACACACCACAGGCCGCCGCCAACCAACCCTCCGGCAGACGTTGCCGGCTCAATCGAACTGGAGATCGCTCTCCTTATCGCTCCGGGAAAGTGCTGCGCGCATACCGACCGCGGCCATCAGATCGCGGCGGGCCGCCACCAGGTTCTGGTGCGTGGGAATGATCTCCTCCAGCACGTCGGCATACAGGAACAGCGGCTGCATCGGGACCTGGCCCTCGTCGGCCTCCACTTTCGCAATCAGGTGCCGAATGCGTGCCCAGAGTTCGACTGCCTCGTCGGTGATGTCCCACTCGTTCAGCGTGACCACGCGGTGCGGGCGCGTGAAGTAGTTCTGCCCGCGCAGGTGGCACACGAACTCCGCCAGCTTCCGCTTGTGGTTAGGGCTGCGGAACCGCTTCGGAGCTCGGCAGTTCTCGAAATCCCGCCAGACCGTGATGATCGATTTCGACTTCTTGTCCTGCATCACTCGGCGCCTCCTCCAGTCGACCGCTCGAAGTAATAGGTGGTCTCGCTGCCAGCCGTCTCCTGCCAGGCGAACCAGTCGCCCAGCAGCGTGGCAACGTTCGTGCTCACTCCTTCGCGCCGTTCGAGCACGCGCAGTTCCCCTGTCGTGGCATCGAAGTAGCCACCCGTGCCCCCGAACGCCGCCGCCGGCGTCCAGGTGATCCGGGTCCCCTCAGCGATGACACCCCAGCCCTGGCCCGTGGCGAACCGCGTGAGCTCGCCCGTCTCGAGGTCGTAGCTGTACTTCGTTGTGAGCTGGTCGTCCCACGCCAGGTGCTTCCCGTCCGAGGTCAGCGCCAGCAGGAACGGCGTGCCTTCGACGGCGAACCGCTGTTCCTCGCCGGTCGCGATGTCTCGCACGACGAACGACGCATCTGAACCGTCGGGCTTCACGGCTATCCAGGCAACCCGGCCGCCTCCGAGCGTCGGGCTCTCGATCACCAGGTCTTCCGCGGCCGCCTCCGCGATCACCCGTTGCTGCCCGCTCGCGATCTCGTACAGGACCACCTGCCGCACGGCCTCGCCGCCAGTGAGCTGGTACTGCGCCCACGTCACGTGCCCGCCTTCCACAACGGCGAACGGGGCAAGCCCAAGCGGCAGCGAGGGCGTCACGCCGTCCGCGTTCAGTACCTCAGGCGTGCCCTCCGCGAGCGTTCGAACCTCACCTGTCGCAAGGTTGCGAAGGATCAGCGTCCATTCCGGGAACGGGAGTTCGAACCCCGTCTGTACGATCGCGGCCCAGTCGCCGTCGATGCCGGTCACGATCTCCTGCACGCCCTCGTCGCCTGTCCACACGAGGTCTCGGTCGCCGCTTTCCGGGTCCCACGTTTCGAACCGCGAGACCGGCGTTTCGTTCGGCACCGGTTCGCCGCCAACACGCAGGACAATCTCGTCCTGCCAGGCGCCGACGGGCTGGACCACTTCGCCCTCGACCTCGAGACGCTTGACATCGTCCTCGGTCGTAATGGGCGCGCCGATCTCGGCCTCGACCGCCTGGTCGAGGGAGATCGGCGTAGTGGGTGCGTTGCTGCTGGTGGTGCCGCTGCTGCCGGCCAGGCCGGGCAGGGCGCATGCGGCGGCCGCCACAAGGCCCACCGCCGACATGCCCGCAGTCACGATTGCCTTACCAGATAATGCCATGCCATTCCCCGATCGCTGGCCAGTGCACGTCCCAGGGGACGCTCTGGTACCGCTCGTACGGCAGGCCCGGGCCGCCATACGTCTGGCCGATCTGCACCATCTGCTGGCCGTTCTCTTCGTAGTGGCCGTACACCGTGTCCCAGTGCATGTAGGTCACACCGGGCCAGAAGCCGGCCGGGTAGTAGGTCTGCGGGCTGTACAGCACGTTCTCGGCGATGGGATAGCCCCGGTCCGTGTCGAACTTGATCGCCGCCAGCGCCATCTCCTTCGTCAGGTTGCCCCCCACCCGTGGCGTTCCGCTTGCGACGTACCAGTCAGTCCCGCGCCAGGCGTTCAGCGTGAACGGGATGTACGCATCGCCCCACATGGTCCCGTGGTACTTGTCCGTCGCCAGCCAGAAGTCGCTCGCAAGCATCGGCTGGTCGATGTGCGGATCGCCGGTCAGGCGGTCGTGAACGCCCCAGTGGTTCTTGGTCGCGCTGACTTCGGGGCCAAGGAACGCCAGGATGCTCTGCACCGTGGCGGGGCCGCAGTAGTACTCGTTGATCTGCCGGTACGGGAAGAACTCCGTCTGCAGCCGGTTCGTTCGTACTCGCGCGTCAACGCCCGCCGGGATGAACTCGGGCGGCGACGACGGGATCACTTCGCGCTTCGTCTCCGATGTCAGCGCGCGAAGCCAGCGCTCCAGGTTCTCCACAGACTCCTGCGTGTCGCGGCCGGCGAGCTGCTCGCTGTAGAGCATCGCCGCGGCCATCTTCGCCTCCGCCACCGCGGCCGCCCGGCCGGCACTCGGCGCAAGAAGCGAAGCCGGGAGCGGCCCCGCCGCGTTTGCCGTCGAACCGTTGGCGAAGAAGGTAAGTCCAGTAAGAGCGACCGCAGCCGAAGCCGCGAGGAACATTCGACGCATCATGTGCCTTCCGTCAGCGGGTGATGTGTCCTCGATCGAGGTGCGTGTGGAGCAACTGCCGGTGCCGGCCATTGGCCTTTGGCCGCCGGGCTGCGGTCGCTGGCCCGCAACCGCGTGGGGTGGTACGCAGGATCGAGAGCGCCAGCGCGGCGGCCGCAAATGCGACTTCCGCCCGTTCTGCAACTCCCGGGTTATTGTTCTGCAATACCGTCTCCCCGCTCCGTGATGACGCCTTAATGGGTGTACCACGGCCTTTCGGCCCGAAAAACCCAACCGCCTTACCCAGAGAAAGCATTCGTAAACGAGATTGGTCGGCGCGGGATGCGTCACTACGAGAGAGTATCAATCGCCTGTGTCAGGTTCGTTAGTTGACAAAACTAAAGTGGGCAATCCCGGTTCGCCGTCGCTCGCTACATGACAATAAGAGTTGGGAAAGCTTTTCCGTTCGCCGGGCCATGATCTCGCGCTTGGAACAACGAAACGCAATGTCGGGCAGGCCACTGCCGCGCGCAGCCCTGGCCACGAATCCCCTCCCGTTCGGCCGGCAACCGACCCTCACCACTTGGTCACGTGGGTCGCAATGCGATGTAAACCCAGCGTGAACATTCCGCGGCTGCCGCATGCGCCCGCATCGCAGTCCTGTTCGTGCCGTTGCGGCCCGATCCACCGGTCCGGCATCGTTGCACTGCGGCACCCAGGGAGGCGTGCATGGCAGACGACACACAGGTCCTCGAAGCGATCCGCAGGCTCGTCGACGAAGAGCGAGACCTCCGCACGCGCGACCCCGACGGGCTCGACGCCCTCGAGCGCAAGCGGATGGAGGAAGTCGAGGCCGCGCTCGACCAGTGCTGGGATTATCTGCGCCAGCGCCGCGCTGCTCGCGATCACGGACGCGACCCCGACCAGGTTCGCCCCCGCCCGCCCGAGGTGGTCGACCGCTACCTCCAGTAACCCGCCGCCGCACCGGGACGTCAGGCCGGAACCTCTCTCCTCGCTATCTCGGGGACTGACATCTGCTCGCGCAGTGGTCAGAATGCGCTCTATGCCGCGCATGAAACCCGAAGACTTCGCCGAATTCGTCCAGCAACCCCATATTGGCGTCCTCGCGACACTGCGCTCGAACGGCGCCCCGTACACGGTCCCCGTGTGGTGGCTCTACCGCGACGACGGCATCTGGCTGACCGGGACGTACTCTCGGGTGTGGTGCAAGCAGCTCCTCCGCGACCCGCGAGCTTCCCTCTGCATCGAATCCGGCCCGCCCTTCACCGGCCACGTCGAATTCGACGGTAAGGCCGAACCGTTCGAACTGCCCGAGTTCGATATCTGGCCGATCTCACGGCTCCTCGCCGAAAAGTACGTCGGCCGCGGCGACCCGGCGAACGCCGACGCTGTGGAAGCCTTCGTCGCGAACATGAAGACTGAACCCCGTCTTCTCTTCCGCCTGGTACCCGAAGTCACGCGAGCTATCGATATGCGCGTCTACCGCGGGAAACGCGCCGACCGCGAGTACCAGGAACGGATGCGCGGTGGGTAGTCCGCCGATCGAGGCCGTCGTTTTCGACCTCGGCGGTGTCCTTATCGACTGGAATCCCCGCCACCTCTACCGCTCGATGTTCGAAGACGAAGCCGAGATGGAGGCCTTCCTCCGCGATGTCTGCTCGCCCGAATGGAACCTGGAGCAGGATCGCGGGAGGCCGTTCGCCGAAGCCATCGAGCTCCTCTCCGCCGAGTTCCCGGCGTACGCGACCCTCATCGCCGCCTATTTCGAGCGCTGGCCCGAGATGCTCCGCGGACCTATCGATGACACCGTCGAAATCCTGCGAGAACTGCGCGACGCCGGGCGTGTACGGCTCTTCGCGCTCACGAACTGGTCCGCCGAGACGTTCCATCACGCCCTCGAGCGCTTCTCATTTCTCGAATGGTTCGATGGCATCGTGGTGTCCGGGCGCGAGGGGCTCGTGAAACCCGACCCCGCCATCTACCGGCTCCTCACCGATCGATACGGACTGGACCCGGGCCGTACGCTCTTCATCGACGACGTGGAGCGCAACGTCGAAGGTGCTCGCACCGCCGGCCTGCAGGCGATCCACTTCGAATGTCCCGCCGCACTTCGCCGGGAACTTCAGGAACGCTGCCTGTTACCTAAGCGGCGGTAAGGGCGCAATTCGTTGAGAAAGCACGTACCCTCCGATAGGATCCTTCGCATACTCTCGGTTGAGGGAATCTCTCACACGGAAGGCGTGCCCCATCCGGGGCACGATTGCTCCTCATGACGAACCAGGTCCGCCGCCGCCTTTCGATCAGCGTTCAGCCTGTTCCCAAGCAGGACCCCGAGGTCCGCAAACGGAACTTCGACGAAACCTACCTCGGCTTCGATCTGAACGCAGCAATGATCGAAGCCTCGCGCTGCATCCAGTGTCCTTCGGCGCCCTGCCAGGAAGCCTGCCCCGTCGGGAACGACATTCCCGGCGCACTGGCGCTGCTCGAACAGGGCGACATCGAGGGCGCAGCGAACAAATTCCGGGAGACCAGCAACCTTCCCGAGATGTGCGGCCGCCTCTGCCCGCAGGAAAAGCTCTGCGAGGGGGCGTGCGTCGTGGGGTTCGCCATCCGCCCGGGTGGCAAGAAAGAACCACCCGTGACGATCGGCAAGCTCGAAGCCTTCGTCACCGACTACCAGCGCCAGAAGCTCGGCGGGTACCCGCTGCCGAAGTACATGCCCGAGCCCACCGGCCGCAGTGTTGCGGTTATCGGTTCCGGCCCCGCCGGGCTCGCTGTGGCCGAACTGGTCGCGCTCAAGGGCCATGCCGTTACGGTGTACGAATTCTGGCCCGAGCCCGGTGGTGTCCTTGTCTACGGCATCCCCAACTTCAAGATGCGCAAGGAAATCGTCGACGAGTACATCGCCAAGCTCGAAGCGCTCGGCGTGAAGTTCGTCTGCAACACCTACGTCGGCCGTGATGTCACTGTCGACCAGCTCTTCGCCGACGGCTTCGATGCCGTGTTCCTTGGGACGGGCGCGGGCGTCGGCAACGAGATGCAGATCGAAGGTGAGGACCTCGAGGGCGTCTATACCGCCACCGAGTTCCTTGTCCGCGGTAACCTCCGTCCCGACCAGCTCCCCGAGCGTTATCGGGATCCCCTGCCGAAGCCAACGAACGTCGTGGTCATCGGTGGTGGCGATACCGCGATGGACTGTGTTCGTACGGCGGTTCGCCTCGGCGCCGAAAACGTCAGCTGCGTCTATCGCCGCACCGAAGCCGAGATGCTGGGCCGCGCCGAAGAGCGCAACAACGCCCGCGAAGAAGGCGTCAAATTCGAGATGCTGACCCTCCCGACTCGCATCATCGGGAACGACGAGGGCAGGGTTGTCGCGGTCGAATGCCAGCGGATGGAGCTCGGCGAACCCGATGAATCCGGCCGCCGCCGCCACATCCCCGTTCCGGGCAGCGAATTCACCATCCCGGCCGACACCGTCGCCATCGCGATCGGCTACGGCGCCGACCCGCTGGTCCCACAGACCACCGAGGGGCTCAAAGCCGACCGCAAGGCGCTCCTCCAGGTCGACAAGAAGGGCCGCACCACCCGCCAGGGCGTCTTCGCCGGCGGCGACAACGTCAACGGCGCCGACCTTGTGGTCACGGCCATGGCCGACGGCCGGCGCGCCGCTGCCGCCATCCTCGAATACCTCGAGGAACTCCCTCCGAAGAAGGCGTAGCCACCTACGCCTGTTCGGCGATTACTGCGTCGATCTCGACTTCGATGAGCATTTCGGGCGTCATCAGCCGGCGCGCTTCGACCATTGTCGACGCCGGCTTCACGTCCCGGAAAAAGTCACCGTGCGCTCGCGAGAACTCTTCCCACCGCGTGATGTCAGTGACGAACATGCGAGTGCGAATGACATCCTCGCGGCGCGCACCGGCGTCCCCGGAGCGCCTTCTCCGCCACTTCGAACGCCCGGTAGGCCTGCGCGTACGCGTCGGCTCCACCGTGCACGGTTCCGTCTGGATTCGCGGCGGTCGTCCCGGCCACCGCGACAACGTTCCCGATGTGCACGGCGCGGGAATACCCGGCCAGCTCTTCCCACGGGCCTCCTGAGGCGATGTTCTGCCGCATCGCTGCCTCCTCCCGCAAACCTGACGCCTCCCCGGGGTGCTCACGCCGTGAGGCGATGGACCGCTATCATCTTCTTCCGTGGATCCATCGCCAACTGCTCTGCCCTGGGGACTCGAACTCACGCCCGTGGGCTTGCCTGAAACCATCGCGCTGACGCAGCAATTCGACCCGCTCACGTCGCGCCTTGCGCTCACCCTTTCGAACCAGTCCGACGAGGCCTGGGAACCGCGTGAACTCCGCCTGCGCGCAACGCTCGACGTGCCCGCGGTCGACGGCTTCACGTGGATCCAGGGCCGCTACATGCAGATGGACGCGCTCGTCCACCGGTTCGGCGGCGAACTTCCCGACGGCTATGACGGCCGCTACGCCCGCGAGCACGACGACCTGCGCACCTTCATCACACGCGAACTTCTCGCGCTCGCCCTCCCGGCGCGCGCAATGCCGGCATTCGTCGCCGGTTCACTCCGCCCCGACGGGTTCTTCTTCGATGCGGCCATCGAACTCGACGCCGAAGAAACCGCCGTCGAGGCCATCGAGTTGGTCTTCGACCTGCGTGGCGCACTCGTCCCACCCGGCGAGGACCTCGAACTACCACCGGTGCTCATGCTCGAAGGGCGCGAGCTCTACCCGCTCATCGAACGCTACGCCGGCGAGGTTGCGCGCGAAATGCGCGCTCGCGTTCCCGAGCGGCCGCTTGCCGGCTGGTGCAGTTGGTATCAGTTCTACAACCGAGTCTCCGAAGCTGACGTGCTTCGCAACC
>CAZWBW010000001.1:20197-86159 GCA_964632355.1 uncultured Anaerolineaceae bacterium
GTCGACGATGGCTACCAGTCCGCGACCGGCGATTGGCTTACGCCGAACGACCGGTTCCCCTCCGGCATGAAGGAGCTCGCGACCCGCATCCGCGATGCCGGGTACACGGCCGGGCTGTGGCTCGCGCCGCTCCTGCTCCACGAGGACTCGCAAACGCTTCGCGACCGCCCCGAGCTCGCACTTCGAACGCCCGGCGGCGATACCTGGTACGTCGAAACCTGGCTCGGCCGCTGCGCCGTTCTCGACTGCACGAAACCCGAAGCCGAAGAGTGGCTGCGCGGCATCATCCGCACCGTCGTCCACGAGTGGGGCTACCGCTATCTGAAACTCGATGCCCTCGCCTACGCCGCTGCCAATCCCGGCGACGTCCGCTACGCGCAGCCCGGCACCACCGCCCCTGCCCACCTCCGCCGCGCGCTCGAAATCATTCGCGACGCCGCCGGCGACGATACCTTCCTCCTCGGCTGCACATGCCACTTCGGCCCGGCGATCGGGCTGGTCGATGCGATGCGCGTGGGCGCCGACGTGAAGGAACTCTGGGCCGATGGGGCGACCCCGTCCGTTCGCCATGCCGTCCGCCTCTCGCTCATGCGCAACTGGATGCACGGCCGCTGGTGGGTGAACGACCCCGACTGCCTCATCGCTCGCGACACCGATACATCGCTCACCGAGCCAGAGGTGCGGTTTCTCGCGACCGGTATCGCCCTGAGCGGCGGCATGGTCGTCTCCGGCGACGACCTCGCGAAGCTTTCTCCCGGGCGCCGTGACCTCACGCTCGCGCTCCTCCCGCCTTCGGGCGTGGCCGCAGTGCCGCTCGACCCTTCGGAGGCGCCGCTCCCGTCCGAGTGGCGCGTCGATCTGGGCGAAGGGCGCTTCCTCGTGGGCATCCTCAACGACGGCGAAAGCCCTCGCTGGTTCCTACGCGACGAACTTGTCTGGCCCGGCGAGGTCGCCTTCGACCCCTTCAACGGCCGCGTGTTGGGTATGGGCGACGTGCTGCTCCGTCCACACGAAGGCCGAGTGCTGCAGGTGACGGGCCGCGGGCTCACCCCGCGCGTCGTCGGCGACTCCGGCTCGTTGCTA
The DNA here is from genome assembly GCA_964632355.1 of uncultured Anaerolineaceae bacterium. Taxonomy (GTDB): domain Bacteria; phylum Chloroflexota; class Dehalococcoidia; order Tepidiformales; family Tepidiformaceae; genus JALOAP01. Next base: position 21,281 of record CAZWBW010000001.1, read on the forward strand.
TATGGCCGGCTGTATCAGCGCCAGGTCAGCGGCCGTGTGCAGGTCGGGAACAACGACAGCCGGCCGCGCGTGGTCGCCATCGAAGCTCGCGGGCAGGTGTTCGAGGTAGACCTCGCGCCCGGCGAAAAGCGGTGGTTCGACTGATGCGTACCTGTCCGCGCTGTGGCACGAAGTTCGTCGGGCTCTGTCCGAAGTGTTACGACCTGCAGCTTCCGATGACTTGTCGACCGACCGGTAAGGACAGTTGGGGATGACAGTTCATAGCTGTGCGATATTTCACAAACCCCGACGTTACGTGATAACATTTCGCGGGTTTCCCAAGTGTCCCCGCATCATCCCCGGGGCGACCCACGCCCCGGACAGCGCAGGAGGCGCAGCCACGGCGTGAACATCATCGTATGCGTTAAGCAGATCCCCGACCCGGAAACGCCAGCTTCTTCGTTTAAGGTCGACGAGGCCGCGAAGAAGGTCATCCCGGCGCAGGGCATCGCCCCGGTCGTAAACCCCTACGACCCCCAGGCGACCGAAGCCGCCCTTCGCATCAAGGATGCCGTCGGTGGCGGCAAGGTCACCGTCATCTCCCTCGGCCCCGATAGCGCTCGCGATGCGATCAAGCACGCGCTTGCTATGGGCGCCGACGAAGGTGTCCTGCTGACCGACCCGGCGTTCGAAGATATCGACAACTTCCAGACGGCCCACGCGCTGGCCGCGGCCATCCAGAAAATCGGCGAATACGACCTGATTCTCATGGGCCGCGCCTCCGCCGACTGGGACATGGGTGTCGTCCCGCTCGGCGTTGGTTCCATCCTGGGCCTCCCTGTCGTCACCGTTGCGAAGGCCGTCGAGTCCGATGGCTCCAAGGTGACGGTGGAGCGCGTGCTCGACGACGGCTTCCAGAAGGTCGAAGCCGACCTTCCCGCGATCGTCACCGTCTCGAACGAGTTCGGCGAGCCCCGCTACCCGCAGCTTCGCCAGATCATGATGGCCGCCAAGAAGACCGTGCAGGTCTGGGGCGCCGCAGACCTTGGCCTTTCGCCCGACCAGTTCGGTCCCGCCAACAGCGTCATGCCGCTCGAGGCGCTCTACCAGCCCAAGGTCGAAGTCAACGTCGAGATCATCGAAGGCGATTCGCCCGAAGAGAAGGCCCGTGCCCTCGCCCAGAAGCTCCGGGCCGCGAAGCTGATTTAAGGAGCTGCCTCGAATGCCTGGAATTCTTGTCATCGCGGAAGTAAACAACGGCAGCCTCACCCCGGCCTCGTTCGAGCTCCTCGGCGCCGCTCGCCAGCTCGCAGACCAGGGCGGCGGCTCCGTCTCGGCCTTCGTCACCGGTGGCGAAGCCGAAGCCAAGGACCTCATCGCGCACGGCGCCGAGACCGTCTACACCTCGTCGGCCGACCCGGGCTCGCTCGCCGAAGTGCTGCTCCCGGCCGTCGATGCCGCGCTCGAGCAGTCGGGCGCCAATATCGTGCTCATGGCCCAGTCGAGCCTCGGCCGCGACCTCGGCCCGCTCCTCGCCTTCAAGCACAACACCGGCGTCGCGATGGACTCCACCGAGGTCAAGCTCGAGAACGGCCGCCTCCGCGCCACTCGCTCGGCCTACGGTGGTAACGCTCGCGCTGAGCACACCTGGAAGAGCGATCCGCAGATCGTCACCCTGAAGGCCAAGTCCTACGACCCGCTCGAGGCCGACGCCAGCCGCTCCGGCGACATCAAGTCCGTCGACGCCGCCGGCGAAGCCCGCATCCGTGTGCTTTCGACCGAGAAGGCCGAGACCACCGGCATCCGCCTCGAGGACGCACCGATCGTGGTCGCTGGTGGCCGCGGCCTGGGCGACCCCTCCGGCTTCAAGATGCTCGAGGAACTCGCCGCGACTCTGCCGTCGGCCGCAGTGGCCGCGTCCCGCGCCGCCTGCGACCTCGGCTGGTTCCCGCCGGCCTTCCAGGTCGGCCTCACCGGCAAGACGGTGTCGCCGAACCTCTACATCGCCGTCGCCATCAGCGGTGCCAGCCAGCACATGGCCGGCATGGCGGGCTCCAAGAACATCGTCTCGATCAACAAGGACCCCGACGCCAACATGGTCCGGGCCTCGAAGTTCGCCGTCATCGACGACTACAAGAAGATCGTCCCGGCGCTGATCGAGGAGATTAAGAAGCTCGGCTAACGCCCCGCTTCGAACACAAACAGACGGGGGCTGGTCTGACCAGCCCCCGTCTCGTCGTTCCTGCTACACAGCCACACCGAACACGCCCCCCTGGTGAGCTGTCAGCGGTAGGCCGACGGCCTACAACCGAACGCCGATAGCCGACAGCCCTACTGGCCGCCCGCAGCCTGCGCCGAGAGGTGGTCGCCCCGCGCGCGCCGAGCGACCGCTTCGTCCTCGCCGAGCATGGCCTCCTCGCGTGCCGCCTGCTCCTGCTGGTACGTCATGCGGTACAGGTTCGCGTACACGCCGTTCTTGGCCAGTAGCTCGTCGTGCGAGCCGATCTCCACAATGCGCCCCTGCTCGAGCACGACGATGCGGTCCGCCTCGCGGATCGTCGAAAGGCGGTGCGCGATTACGAACGACGTCCGGTTCTTCAGGAGCTCACGCAGCGCCCGCTGAATAACCACCTCGGTCTGTGTATCGACGTACGCGGTGGCCTCGTCGAGCACCAGGATGCGCGGCTGCGCGAGGATGGCCCGGGCGAAGCTGATCAGCTGCCGCTGGCCGATCGAGAGGTTCTGGCCCCGCTGCTGCAGCACCGTGTCGTACCCCTGTGGCAGGCGCATGATGAACTCGTGCGCCCCCACCGCCTTCGCGGCTTCCTCGATGGCCTCCTGCGTCGCGTCCGGCCGGCCATAGGCGATGTTCTCCCGGACCGTCCCGCTGAACAGGTACGGGTTCTGGAGCACCACCCCCATGTGCCGCGTCAGCGACCGCCGCTTGATGTCCCGGATGTCGTGACCATCGATCCGGATCGCACCGGCCGTGACTTCGTACCCGCGGCTGATGAGCGACGTGATCGTCGTCTTCCCGGCGCCCGTGTGGCCAACGAACGCGATGGTTTCGCCGGGTTCGACGTGCAGGTCGATGTCCCGCAGCACCGGGACCCCCTCGACGTACTCGAACGACACGTTGTCGAAATCCACGCGCCCCTCGATGTCTTCGAGCTCGATGGCGTCGGGCCGGTCCTGGATGCGCGGCACAGTGTCGAGCACCTGGAAGATGCGCTCCCCGCCGGCCATCGCCCGCTGCAGCATCGTGTACTGCATCACCAGGTCGCGCACAGGGTCGAAGAATCGCGTCACGTACAACGTGAACGACGTCAATACGAAGAACAGCTCGCCGGCGTTCACGTCGCCCGCGTGGAGCGCCCGCAGGCCACCGACGATGACGACCGCGGCCAGCGCAATCGCCGTTGCCAGTTCGATGACCGGCATGATCGCCGCGCTGAGCATCGCTGCCCAGACGTTCGCCCGCCGGTTCTCCTGGTTCAGCTTGTCGAACCGCCGCGCGTTCTCGTCCTCGCGCGACATCGACTGGATGGCTCGCACGCCCGAGACGTTTTCGGCCAGCGTCCCGTACAACTCGCTCACCTTCACGCGTACGTTGATGAACGCCTGGCGGGCGTGACGGGCCCACCACGCCATGAGCAGCACCAGCGGGGGCACGATGGCGAATGTCACGAGCGCGAGCTGCCAGTCGACCAGCAGCAGCGTCACCACGACCACAGAAAGGCCGATGATGTCGGCCGCGAACGTCAGGGAGCCGCTCGTCAGGAGTTCCTGCATCACCGTCACGTCCGACGTCAGGCGGCTTATCATCCGGCCGACTTCCATCTCGTCGTAGAAGCTCAACGAGAGGCCCTGCATGTGGTCGTACATCTGCGTGCGCAGCTTCATCAGCAGGCGGTTCCCGATCCACGCCGTCGTGACCTGCTGGAGGTACTGCGCGCCCCAGCTCACGAGCGTCAGCACCACCATCACGCCGAGCAGGAGCCACACCTGGTCGGTGTTGTGTTCGACGCCTGCCTTCACCGCGAACGCGGCGACCACCGGGAGCAGGAAGCTCGTGGTCGCGAAGGTAACCATGCATGCGAACGCCAGCAGCGCTCGCCACTTGTACTCCGCCAGGTAGGGAATCAGCCGGCGAACAACTTCGGCGTCGTAAACCTTTCCGAGTTCTTCGTCATCCCAGCCGTCGGCGTTGCGAACGCGCACCGGGCCGTGGCCCTGCCCGCCAAGGCCGGAGCTCCATCCGCCTGCACCAGCGCCACCACCCCAGAAGCCCATCAGGCACCTCCTCCCGTCGCTCGCAGGTCGGGCCTCAGTGCGGCGCCATCACGCACTGGCTTCGAGCGAGGCGCGTCCCGTTGCTGTTGCGAGTCATGCGGAGCGGCGGGCGCCGGCGCCGCAGGCTCGAGCTCCGGCGTGTGCCGGCCCAGCGCCTCCTCCTGGTCCTTCAGTTCGAGGTCGTAAATCTGGCGGTAGAGCCCCTCCTGCCGCAGAAGCTCCTCGTGGGTGCCTCGCTGCACGATGCGGCCGCGGTCCAGCACGATGATCTCGTCCGCCCGCATCACCGTGCGCAGCCGCTGGGCAATCACGAACGTGGTTCGGCCCTCCATCAGCTCCTGCAGCGCCTGCTGGATGAGGAACTCGGTCTGGGCGTCCACGCTCGCCGTCGAGTCGTCGAAGATGAGGATGCGCGGGTTCAACAGCAGCGTCCGCGCGATCGCGATGCGCTGCTTCTGCCCGCCGGAAAGCGTCACGCCGCGCTCGCCGACCCATTCGTCGTAGCCGTACGGCAGGCTCACGATGAAGTCGTGGATGCGCGCCGCCTTCGCCGCCCGTTCGATCTCCTCCTGCGTCGCGTCCGGCCGCCCGTACGCGATGTTGTCGCGGATGGTGCCGGCGAACAGGAACACGTCCTGCTGCACGATGCCGATGTTCTTTCGCAGCGAGTCGAGCTTCAGGTCCCGTACGTCGATACCGTCGACGGTGATCCGTCCTTGCGTCACGTCGTAGAAGCGGGGAATCAGGTTCACCACCGTCGATTTCCCGGACCCCGTTGGACCCAGGAGGGCCACGATCTTCCCGGGCGTGGCATCGATGTTGACGTCCTGGAGCACCGCGCTCACGTTGTCGTATCCGAACGACACGTTCTCGAATCGCACGTGGCCGCGCACATCGGTGAGCGCCACCGCGTCGGGCTTCTCCTGGACCTCCGACTGCGCGTCGATGAGTTCGAAGATGCGCTCGCCGGCGGTCATCGCCCGCGAGAAGAAGGTGATCGCGAAGCCGGTCATGCGCACCGGCATCTGCAGCAGGTTTAGCCACAGCACGAACGTCAGCAGGTCCGAACCGCGGACGTACCCCTCGGAGATGAACCAGGCGCCGACGCCCACCGTGATCGCGATCTGCAGCTGTCCGAGCCCCATCATCAGCGGCGCATGCTTCGCCATCGTGGTCGACGACAGGTAGCTCAGGTCAGCTTGCTTCTGTGCTGCTTCGCGGAACTTTTGTGACTCGTAGTCTTCGCGGCTGAACGCCTTCACCACGCGAATGCCCGAAAGGCCTTCTTCGGCCACCTGGGTGAGTTCGCCCTGGTTCTGCTGGATCGCCATCCAGATCGGCCGGATCTGCCGCGCCATTACGAACGAGCGGTAGATCATGAACGGGATCGTTACGATGCTCACGAGGGCGAGCTGCCAGCTGATGGCGAACATGCCGCCAATCGCGATCGCCAGCACCAGCGCGATGCTCACCGTGCGCAGCAGGCCCATCGAGAAGAACATCCGGATGCTTTCGACGTCCTGCGTCACGCGCGACATAATCTGGCCCGTCTGGACCTTGTCGTGGTACGCATAGCTCAGCCGCTGGAGGTTGTTGTAGACCTCGTTCCGGATGTCGTACGCGATGCCCTGCCCGATTGCTTCGCCGAGGAACTGCTGGCCGAACTGTGCAAGCCCACGGCCCAGCGCCAGCAGCACAATCGCCGCTGCGCCAAGCACCACAAGCCACTCGTCGCCGTCGAGACCGACGACACGGCCGTCGTCGTTGTAGACAGGGGAGAGCCCGAAGTCGATGGCGTAGCGAACCATCAGCGGGCTGAGCATCATGAAGACGCTCGAAAGCACAACGGAAACCGCGGCGAGGGCCAGCCTCCCACGATAAGGCCGGGCGTAACCGAAGAGCCGCAGGATATAGCGCACCTGCTCGTCCCTTTCCCCGGGGCAGGCTAGCACACCTTAACGCGCACGTAAACGTCGAAGGCGATTCGGCTTCGGCGTGGCCGTCATCACCCGGGTCGCATTCCTTCCCGTCTAACCTAACCCACCCGGGCCACGCTGAAACCTGTCTTTCCGGTCAGGTCTCAGCCCTCGCGCTCGCTGCGCTCGCCTGGCGGCGCCGGGACGCCGTGCATCGCATCGATCACCTGGCGCTGCAGCATCGCCATCGTCAGGTCGCCGCGGGTCTTCTCGAGGATGCCCCGGGTGGCGTCGGTCGTGCGCCGTAGTCCGCCGGTCATCGCGTCCGGGAAGTCGATGGTGACGAGCACCGAGTAGATGTCGTCCATCGCCTCGAGGATCTCTTCGCAGCCGTCGTACTCCCCGCGGCGCAGGCGATCCAGCAGCATCCGCCGCATCTCGCCAACCGCCTCGGCGATGCCGTTCAGGTACGCCGGGTACTCCACCCCCAGGTCTTCCGGCTCCGGTAGCGGTTGGCCGGAGAGCAGCGCGAGCGTGGTTCGCGCCTCCGCGTACTCCTTCTGCGCATCGTGCAGGAACCCCGCGTGGTAGATGTCCGCGTGGTCCTTGAGCGCCTCGACCGCGGCGTCGCGGATCGCCCTGGCTTCGTCCAGCAGCTCCCTCGCGCGGTCGAACTCGCCGCGGTGTACCGCCCGGATCGCGTTCGCGCTGAGCCGGATCACGCTTCGGCTCGCCGAGAGGCCCTGTTCGCGCGCCGCGTTCTTGGCCGCGAAGTTCTCGATGATGCGCGGAATCACGCGGTCGAGCGGCGAAGTATCAGGCACTGGCCGCCCTCCGTATCGCTCGACAGCCGGTACCCACGCCCGTTCGGTCGTGCCTCGTGCGGCAGCCAAGGACAGGCAACCGCAACCCTAGAGGTCCTTCACCGGCTCCGGGAACTCGCCTTCGCGGGCAGCGTCGATCATGTCGCGCGCCTCCTGGGGGAGCTCCATGCCGTACTCTTCGAACTTCTTCTCGACCCAGCCACCGATCTGCCGCGGGTCCCGGTAGTCCTCTGGCCGGCCCCCGCTCTCCGAGGGGTCGCCATATTTCTCGAGGATGTCCGCACGGCTATAGGTCCGCCCGAAGCGCGACATCATCCGCGACGTGTTCGCGCTGCCGCAGTGCTCGCAGTTCACCTTGAGCTCGGTGTCGATTTTCCGCGTGAAGTGGTTCGTTACACGGGAACAGTCGGCGCACTTGAACTCGTAGATCGGCATGGCCACATTTTCAGCCGCCGGTGCGCGATTGTCGATGAGGTGAGCCCCGATCGGCTATCCGCCGTACTCCCAGCCGAGCTCCTGCACCGTCCACGCCGGGTCGCCGAGCGGCGTATCCCCGCTGAGCACCTCGCCGATGTACTCCACGTGGTCGCCCACCAGCCGCGCGTCCGTCACCCGGCATTCGAACCACGCCACCGAACCCGAGTACACCGGGCACCCGGTCACCGGCGCGTCGGTGTAGTCGTAGTCGCCGAGCTTGTCGCCGACCACCTCTGCCGCCCGCGTGTAGTGGCTCACCACGTCCTCGCTATCGGGCGGGACGAAACAGATGGTGAACGCGCCGCCCGCGTCGATCAGCTTCCGCGTGTGGGAGTCCTCTTCGATGAACACGGAATAGAGGCGCGGCTCGAACGAGCACTGTGTCCCCCACGTCGCGGTCATCAGGTTTCGCTCGTCGCCCGAACGCGAACCCACGAGAAAGAGACCGTATGGCTGCCGAAGCAGCGCTGCCGACACCGCATCCGGGTTCTCGGGCACTGCAGACCCTCCATGCAGGGATTACCACGGAACCTAGCACAGCCACACGACAATTCGTCCCTGTCCGTTAGATCAGTCCCGTATCATCCCCGCCGGGAGGTAGACCATGGCGACCGTACAAACTGTCCTCGGCCCGGTGCAGGACTCCGAACTCGGTGTCACGCTGAGCCACGAACACGTCCTCATCTCCATCGGCGAGGACGCCCGGCACTACCCCTGGCGATTCGACTGGGATGCCACGCGCGCGAATGCTGTGCGCGAACTCAAGGAAGCGAAGGCCGGCGGCGTCGACTGCCTCATCGATCTCACCACGCCCGACCTTGGCCGCGATGTCCGTTTCCTCCGCGACGTCGCCGCTGAAAGCGGGATGCACATCGTGGCCGCGACGGGAATCTGGCGCGACATCCCGCGCTCGTTCTGGACCCGCGACCCGGACGAAATCGCCGACATCTTCGTCCACGAGATCGAGACCGGCATCGAAGACACCGGTATCCGCGCCGGCGTCATCAAAGTCGCGAATGACATGGGTGGCGTGACACCGGAGGGCGAACTCATCCTGCGTGGCGCAGCACGGGCGCTGAAGCGGACGGGCTGCCCCATTAGCACACACCACTGGGCGCCCGAAGAGGTGGGACGTCGCCAGGTCGAGATTTTCCGCGAGGAAGGCGCTCCCATGGACCGCATCGCCATTGGGCACAGTGCCGATACCACCAACGTCGACTACCTCGAAGAGTTGCTCCAGCAGGGCGTCTATCTCTCGATGGACCGCTATCCCGGCGGCCCCGGCCGCCCCGACTGGCAGCAGCGCAATGCCACGGTGAAGGCGCTTATCGACCGCGGCTGGGCCCATCGCCTGATGCTCGGTCACGACTATGCCCCGGTGCCGGTGGTGAAAGGAGCGGAGCAACCGGCGCCTACGGGCAGCACCCGCTACCTCTTCGTGACCAACGTGGCGTTGCCCGCCCTGCGCGAACAGGGAGTCCCGGGCGAGACGCTCGATTTGATGATGCGCGAAGTGCCGCGCCGGTTCCTCGCCGGCGTTTCGTAGCGGCTCGCTACTCCCTGAAGGCCTCGTTCAGCCGTTCGCTCAGCAGGTCGAGCAGCCGGTGGTCTGTCAGGTTGGACTGCAACGGGCTGACGCTCACGTATCGGTTCGCCAGTGCCCAGATATCGGTCCCTGGCGGCGTGTCGGGATGCGTCACGAGGTCAACCTCGCGTTCGATAACGCCCACGTTCTCGAACGCCTCCTTGAGGCGCAGGTACCCGTGCTTCCCCATCCGCGTGACCAGCACCCCGGCGAGTTCCTCGTATGAGCACCGCGGGATGTTCACGTTCAGGAACACCCCTTCGGGCACTTTCTTGTGCGCGGCAGCCTTCGCGATGAGCGACGCGACCCGCTCGGCGCACGTCCAGTCGGTCTCCTCGTCGTCCGCGGTGGTCTGCGAGAACGCCATCGACGTGAGCCCGAGGAAGTGGCCCTGCAGCGCCCCACCTACCGTGCCGCTGGCGAGGATGTCGTTCCCCACGTTCGCGCCCTGGTTTACGCCCGACACGATCCAGTGGATGTCGCCGCTGATGATCTTGTTCATGCCTACGAGCACACAGTCCGCAGGCGTGCCGTTCACGTGCCACGCCTCTACGCCCGGGATGTTCTCGCCGGGATAGCGCTCCCAGTGCAGTTCGCGGCGCAGCGTAATGCCGGCGCCCACCGCGCTCTGGTTCACCGTCGGCGCGATGACGTAGATGCGGTCTCCGAAAGGCGCCACCGCGCGAACAAGCGCCCATAGGCCGGGGGAATCGATGCCGTCGTCGTTGGTCACAAGGATGTTGCGGGTCACAGGTCGATTGTCGGCTGCCCCCGTGCCCCTGTCGATGTGCCGGGCGGGCTTCCACCCTCTGATACCATCGCCTACTGGTGATCATCGACGCCCACACGCACGCGTTTCATCCCGCCCAGGTTCGCCGCCGCGAGCACCTGGTTTCTCGCGACCCCACCTTCCGGGAGATGTACGCGGACCCAAAGGCGAAGATGGCGACAGTACCCGAAGTACTCGCCGCCATGGACCGTGCGGGCGTCGATTGTGCCGTCGTCGCCGGGTTCGCCTTCGCCCGCGACTGTGATCTTCGCGCACAGAACCTGCACATCCTCGATGCCGCTCGCCAACATCCCGGCCGCATCATCCCGATCCTGTCGTTGAATCTCGCTTCGCCCACCTGGAAGGACCACGCCTATGAAGCCATCGACGACGGTGCACGCGGCTTCGGCGAGCTCCGTCCGCACAACCAGGGCTGGGACCCGCTGGGCGATGCCGCGCACGAACTCTGCCGCATCGCCGCCGAGCACCATCTCGTGCTCATGTGGCACGTCAGCGAGCCGGTCGGCCACGCCTATCCGGGGAAGCACGGCGGCATCACCCCGGCCGAACTGTGTGAGCTTGCCACCGCCCACCAGCAGACGAAGATGATCGCTGCACACCTCGGTGGCGGCCTCCCGTTCTACGTTCAGATGCCGGAAGTACGGGCAGCGTTAGGAAACGTTTGGTACGACACAGCGGCCGCTTCCTTGCTGTATGATGAAGGCACAGTAGCGCGCCTCGTTGGTCTCGTCGGGGCCGACCGCGTGCTCTTTGGTTCGGATTTCCCGCTGCTTTCGCCCAAGCGCCAGTTAGAACGCCTTAGCGCCGAGCTCGAAAGCGACGTCGCGGCGTCGGTTTGTGGCGAATCTGCGCACAAATTGTTTTCGGATAGTAGACCGTCATGAATACCTCACCCGAACACGTCCGGCTGTTCGTCGCCTGCGAAGTCCCGGAGGATGTCAAAGAAGCCATCGGCAGCCTCATCAACGACATCCGCAGCCGTAGCGGCAATATGGTGCGATGGATTCGCCCCGAAAGCGTCCACGTCACCCTCAAGTTCCTCGGTGAGGTACCGGTAAAGCAGCTCCCTGCCATCAAGCTCGCCATCCAGGAAGCCGTCGTCGGGCACGCCCCCTTCGAGCTCGAGTTCTCGAACATCGGCACCTTTGGCGGCCGCGAAGGCCTTCGCATCATGTGGGTGGGCGTCGCTGGCGACGTCCTGCGGCTCGAAGCCCTCGTCCGCGCGGTCAACGCCGCACTCGCTGTCGTTGGCTTCGAACCGGAACGGCGCCCGTTCCGCCCGCACCTGACCCTTGGCCGCGTTCGCGACGAAGTGGGTACCCGTCAGCGCGCCGAGATCGAGGTGGAGGTCGGCAAGACCGAGATCCCGCAGAGCTCCTGGCGCACCACGCACGTCTCGCTCATGCGCAGCCGGCTCACACCCCAGGGCGCCGTGTACGAGGTCCTCGCAACCTTCCCGCTGCGCGTCACGCAGCAGGTCCAGGCGTAAAGCCTCTTCGCGATTCGCATTCACCGGGGGCGTGCAACCGCGCGCCCTCGTTTTGCTTACCGCAGTTCGAACGTAAAGCGGTCGCGGAAGCGCAGCAGTGCGCGGAGGAGTGGCGCGCCAAGGAACCCGATCACCAGCGCGTTACACAGGCTTCGCAGCAGGTCCCATCCGAAGCTGGTGAGCAGGTAGTAGTTCCAGTAGCGGCGCAACGTCTCGCCGAAGCCGAGCCCCGGTTCGTACGTGATATCGGGGCCGCCCACCCAGAACGGCCAGCTCCACACGTTCGTGATCGCCCCGAAGAGCAGGCCCCACACGGCGCCGAACACCACCAGCAGCGCCACTTCGCCCCGGATTCGCAGCCCCATGTGCACGGCCAGCGGGCGCAGGATGCCCGCGTTCATGCCCATCCAGCCGCTTGCGAACATCTGGAATGGGAGCCACGGCCCCATCCCGCCGGTCACGACGGCGCTCAGGAAGAACGAGAGCGCGCCGAGCAGGAAGCCCATGCGTGCGCCGAACGCGTAGCTCCCGAGGATGACGAGGAAGAAGTAGAGGTTCGCGCCCGCCGGCAGCGTGATCGTCCGCAGGACCGCCGCGAATGCGGAAAGCACGCCGAGCGCCGCCAGTGACTTGCTGTTCAGTCCGCCGTTCGTCATCTCCGCGACGAGCAGCACCATGCACAGCGTCGCCACCCCCGCGAACACGAGCGGCGCGTCGGTGTTGTGCTCGAACCACCGCGAATCCGGCCGCGTGACGTCAGACGCGACGAACGGGTGCAGGTACGCAATGAGCCCGAGCAGGTTCAGCGCGACCAGCGTTACGTCGTTGAGTGACATCCGGGGGAGCCGCAGTGCCGCCGGTACGGGCTGGCTAACCGCCATGACGCCGCCTCCAGGCCACAGCTCCCGCTGTCGCCACCACGAGCACACCCGCGACTGCCCCGAACGCGATGAGCGGCCCCGTATCCGTCCCCGAGTCGCCACCGTTGACCGCCTCGTCGATGTCGACCACCGCTGTCGTCGGCGCTCCACCGGGAGCCGCGCTCCGCTGCCCGGGCGGGTGGCCGCACACTTCTTCGAACGTCATATCGACCGGTGCCGGTGCGCTGTTCGGCCCGCCTTCGCCCCACTTGTACGCGTGCATGTCGCCGTCGCGCAGTCTCGCGTCGTTGAATGCGATCGGGGAGTACGTCCAGCGGTCCTCGCCGTATGGCCGAACGAAGAACGCCCAGTACGTGCAGTTCGGGCCGCCGGGGCACTGGCAGAAACACTGGCTCATCGAACCGGCGTCGAAGCACCCGATGTCGTCGATCGCGCACAGCGCACGCGATGCCCCGCCGAACTGCTCGAACGTGTGTCCCGCCGCCCGCAGCGCCTCTTCCCCGGTAATGCTGTCGCCTTCGAACGCGACGCAGTGCGTCTCGATCTCGTCGCCGATCTGAATGACGATGCCCGCCTCGCCGTCGGCCAGCGCCGCCATTGGGACCAGCCCCGCCAGCATTGCAACGACGGCCGCAGCAATCCGCGCAGCCCTCATACCACGTCCTCCACCAGCATCGCTCCCGGCACGGTGTGCGCGATCTGCGTCGGTCGCGGCCCGCTCGTTCCGAGCGCCTGCCGCACCGGCAGGTCGAACTCGACCCGGCCTCCGTCCAGTCCGATGACCCGGGTTGCGAACCGGGCCGCCGCTTCGATGTCATGGGTCGCGACCAGCGCCGCGCCGCCGTCCTCCGCGTGCGCGCGAAGCCGTTCGCTGAGCGCGAGCTTCGCCGGCCCGTCCATGCCGCGCGTGGGTTCGTCCATCAGCCACACGCGCGGTTCGTGCGCCAGCATCGCGGCCATCGCCACGCGCTGCTGCTGCCCGACGCTCAGGTCGCGGGGGTTCCGGTCGGCCAGTTCCGAAACTGCCCACGCGTCGAGCACGCTCGCGGCCTCCGGCGCCATCCGCCGATGCCGTAGCGTCTCCCGGATCTCGTCGCACACCGTGTCGCGGTACAGCGCGATGGCCGGGTCCTGCGGCACGAGCCCCGCGACCGCTGTTCGCGCCTGCACCGAGCCGTTCGCCGCCTGTCCGGCGAGGAACACGGTCCCCGCAGCCGGTTGCACGAGTCCCGCGATCGCCCGGAACAGCGTCGACTTCCCGCTCCCGTTCCGCCCGATGAGCGCCACGATCTCGCCTTCGCGCAGCGAAACTTCCACCTCCTTCAGCGCGATCTGCTCCCCGTAGGCCACCGTCAGCCCCTCGACCCGGAGCAGTTCGTCGCCCGGCGATGGTGGGTCGTCCGACGCCTTCGCACGAAGCCCGCGGGCCGCGGCCACCTGTTGGCCCTCTTCGACGGTGAGCGGGAGGGGGTCGAACTCGAACCGCCGCCCGAGTTCGCACACGGGCGGAACCGCCACGAGACGCGCTCCCGCTTCCCGCGGGGTCATCGGCGTGGCGCGCCCATCCGCTACCTGCAGCACCGCATCGACGCGCGAAAGCAGACGTTCGAGCCGGTGCTCCGCGACGATGACCGTGATCCCGAGCTGTTCCCGCAGTGCCTCGATGGTGTCGAGTACCGAATTCGCGCCATCCGGGTCCAGCTGCGAGGTTGGCTCGTCGAGCAGCAGCACCTCCGGTTCGAGCGCGAGCACCGCCGCGATCGCCACCCGCTGCCGCTCCCCGCCCGAGAGCGTCGACAGCCGCCGGTAGCGCAGGTGGTCCACTCCAACGGCAGGCAGCAGCACGTCCAGGCGCCGCCACATCTCGGCCCGCCGCACGCCGTGCTGCTCCATCCCGAACGCGACTTCGTCTTCGACCGTGTCGGCGACGGCCTGCGCCTCGGGCTCCTGGAACACCATGCCCGCGATGGTCGCGACCCGCCGCGCCGGGGTTCGTGTGGGATCGATGCCCGCGACGCGAACGTTCCCGGCGAGCGTGCCCCCGTGGAACTGCGGCACCAGGCCGTTGAACAGCCGCAGCAGCGTCGACTTCCCCCCGGCGGATGGCCCCGCGAGCAGCGTCATGGAGCCCCGCTCGGCTTCGAACGAGACGTCGTCAAGCGCCGGCTGCCCTCGGCCCGGGTACGAGTACGTCACCCGTTCGAGCGAGGCGACGATGCTCACGGCCGCACCTCCGGTCCGGGCCGAACGGTCGCGGCGACTGCCGGGGCTTCGGCGTCCACACGTGCCGGTGGACTGAACGCGAGCCGCAGCGCTGGCCACGCAGGCGTCAGCGCCACCAGCGCGCCGGTGATTTCGAATGACGGCATCGGCAAGCCGGCGAACGGGTTGTATCCCATGTCGAGCCACGCCCCGACGGGCCCGCCAACAGCGGCCACAGCCAGCACTACCGACCCGGCAATGAGCACACGGTCGACCAGCGGCATCGGTTCGTCGCGGAGGCGGGTGGTCTGGCGTGCGCGCCCGGCGCTCCACGACCAGTAGGCGAGGCACCCCACCGCCACCGCGGCCGCGATCACCGCCGGGACGCGAAGCGGCGCGTAGTAGAACCAGCCCACAGCGGCGAAAAGGAGCAGCGGCACCGCCGCCGAGCCGATCAGCCGCGACGCCCGCGACGCCGGGGGAGACGCTGCGTAGCCCCGTGCTTCCATCGCTTCCGCCAGCCGCATCGATCGTTCGAGTCCGCCGATGACCGACGGCACAACGAGTGCGGGAATCTGCCGGAACCCGCCCGGCGCGCCGCGCAGCGCGCGCATCTCACGGATGCGCCGCAGGTCCTCGATGCTCGAAGGGAGCAGCGTCAGCCCGATCGAGACGACGAGGCTGGCGTGGAAGAGCGCCGCCGGCGCGCTTCGAAGCAACTGGTGCGGAGTGACCGCACCGTTGAACACACCGAACGCGAGCAGCACGCACAGGATCGCCAGCCCGCGGATCGAGGCGGCCACCAGCCCCTCGGCACTCACCGGCCCGCCCAGCCGGAGGCCGCCCAGCCACTCCGGCACCTCCGGCCCCGGGATCGTGAACAGGATGTGGTCGCCGTAGTTCCCGTTGATCGTCGCAATGACCAGCGACACCGCGAACATAATCACGCCGAAGATCAGCAGCGTCCGGAACCCGGCCACCGCCGTCGAGGTGCGCGGCGCCATTGCCGCCACCAGGAACACGCAGAGCAGGATGATCGCGAGGTAGAACGGGTTGGAGGTGGACAGCGCCAGCACTCCAACCATCAACACCCACGCGCACCACGCTCCGGTTGTCATCGCTGTGCTCGCTTACCGCCGCATCCGCAGGATGCCGAACCCGCCGCCCACAACCACGACGACAACGGCCACGCCGCCCAGGATCCACGGCAACGCGCTGTCCGAATCGTCCGTGGAGTCCGTGTCAGCGCCCCCGGTGCTCTCGGGTGCGTCGTCGCCCGGTGCTCCCTCGCTCGACCTCGCGTCGGGAGTGTCATCGGCCGGCGCGGCAATCGCGGTCTCCGCCGAGTCGCAAAGCGTGCGGCCGGCCAGAGCCGGTACCACCTGCATCGCCGCATAGGCCGGGTCGAATCCCGCGAACGACCCGTCCGGTTGCTGCTGCGACAGCAGGAAATCGACCGGCGTCTGATCGCCCTTCGTGTACGGGTCGGCCTCCGGGTTCTCGCCGGCCGCAATCAGCGCCTGCACCACGTATGAAGTCGAGGACGCGTTCGACGTGTCGTCGCCGGGGAATCCCCAGCCGCCATCCTCGCCCTGCGTGCCACGGAAGTACTCGACGGTCTCGGCCACATCCGGGTCGTTCGCCGGCACGCCGGCCGCGAGCATCGCCTGCACGACCACGGCCGTGGTGTCCGGGTCGCTCGCCCCTTCGTACCCCCAGCCGCCGTCGTCGAGCTGGGCCTCGCGAAGGACCGTCACGGCCGTTTCTGGCACGTCGTTCCCCGTGCACGCGAGCCCAATGACGACGACTGCGTGGCTGAAGTCGTCCGGCGCGTATCGTCCCGTCGCGTCGTCGAATGCGTCGGTCATCGCCGCGACGAAGTCCGTTCCGCCAGTCGACCTGGGGTCGAGATCGAGCGCCTTCGCAGCCAGGGCTGCCTTCGCTGCCAGCGCCGGGCTCTCGGCTGCGACCGCCGCGGCCTGGGCTTCGAGATAGTCAGCCGGGTTCGTCCCGGCGTTCGCAACCTCCGACGGGTCACGGCCCGCCGCTCGGATAGCAAGAATCGCGTCAAACGTCTGCCCGGGACCGAACCCACCGAACCCGCCGTCGGGTTCCTGCGTCGAGATGATGAACTCGACCGCGCTGTCGATGGACTCATCGGGACCCTGGGCAATCGCAACCACTGACCACAGGGCAGAAAGCCCCGCGGCGAGGAGAAGTAGCGCGCGCATGGAAACTCCTGGGGAAATGAGCAGGCCTGCATGTCGGCCTGCGGGCGGATGGGGGATCAAGAAAGCCCGCCTTGGAGGGCGGGCTGGTTACGTGGATCGGGTGATCATCGTTTCCGGCCCCTTTCTCTCGAAGGTTTACGGAACTCTGAGCAGATGGACGGGTAACCTGGCTCCGCCCCGGAGGGCGATACAGTTGCGGGACAGCGCCGGCCTCTCACCGGCTTCCCCCGTCAGCTCCCGCGCGCGTGGCGCGGGACATCTGCGTATTCAGTTGTCCAAGCGAACAATGCCGCCTGCACGCGCTTCCGGTCAAGCCTCGGCAAGGTTTACCGTTCGGCCCACCGGAGAACGAAGCTCCCTTCACGGTCGATCGCGGTGATTCCCACGGTGGCAGGCCCGCCGTCGTGTTCGAACACCACGCGAAGAAAGTTCCGAACGTCGACGTCCGGCTCCCGCCGGATCTCGGCTCCGTTGACGAACACCACCACTTCGCAGTCCCGCTCGAGTGTGAACCCATACCGGCCCGGCGGCAGGTCAAACTGGGCCTCCGCATACAGGTGCCAGGCGTCGTCGGTGAGCGTCGGGAGCGGGGCACCGTCCGTCTCGATGTCGAGCGCGGCGAGTTGGTCGGCGCCGTACTCGGTCCCGGCTCCTGGTTCGCCGGACAGGTACCGGATCGTCCAGCCGCGCGGTGGCGGGAGTTCGGTGGTGCGAATGGGAGTCGGGCTCTCGGGTTCCTCCCGCGGTGGTACCGGTTGGCCGTGCGAAATCGGGCGCTGCACATTCGGCCGCCCGGCAGCAGGGTTGAAAAACGACAACGCGACCAGGAGGGCTACAAAAAGCGCACCAAGCCCCACCCATTCCCTGCGGCCCAACTCGTCCATCTCGGGAAATGGTGGCTCGTATCTGGATGGTGAGGCAACTGGTGGGTTCAGACGGAGTGACGGGCGAGGGAACGGTCCCTCGCCCGTCCGATCCGGGCACCCACCACACACGACGGCCTAAGAAACCGCCTCCCGGATCTCCTTCAGCAACAGCGGACCATCCGCTGTCATGGGAATGTACGCACTCGCGCCTGCCTGCTCGTACTTCGCGCGTTCGTCGGAACTTGGGAGCGCTGCCAGTACCACCACCCGTGCACCGCTTGCCGCCAGCTCCTGGCAGCGCTCGATGGTCAGATCCGTTGTCGTCGAAAGCACAATGTCCGACCCGTCCCGTTGGTCCCCCGCTTCGAGCAGCAGGAAGTGCGGCTCGTGGCGCAGTTGCGCTACGAGCGCCCGCCGCAGCAACCGATCGTTCGTCTCCACCCGGACGGTTCGATGGGGCATATGGGCATTATGAATCTGCCTATGGGTGCCGGTGATGGGCCGTTTGGGGAGGCTTGAGGGGCCGTTCGTCGCAAAAAGAGGTGACAAATGTCACTTCCTGTACGCGGAGAACCGACTCTCTCCCCGCCGCCTATATCCTATGCGCGTTCACCCCTACCCTATCGGCCATGGGCGAACTCGGTTCGTTGCTCGTCCAGGCGCGCGAGGCCAAAGGCCTCACGCTGGAAGATGCCGAGCGCGATACGCGTATCTCGCGCCGCTATCTCCAGGCGCTCGAGACGGAACAGTTCGACATCATCCCCGCGCCCGTCTATGCGCGCGGGTTCCTTCGCTCCTACTCCCAGTACCTCGGCCTCGATCCGCAGGAAGTGCTGGCGCTCTTCCCACGCGAGGACCAGTACCCCGGGTCCCGCCGCAGCGAAGCCCGCGCATCGCCCGAAAACCCGCTCCCCGCGCACAGCCCCTCCCGGCCGTCCTGGCGCCGCGAACCCGAGCGTGCCGACGTCCGGCGCCCTGTGCCACCACCCACTCGCGCCCCGCGGCAGCCGTTCGGTGCACCGCCGCCGCGGCAGCCTACTCCCCCGCGCGAGGAGTACTACAACGAACCGCACGACCCGTACTTCGAACAGCGGCATCGGCAGCAGCGCCAGTACGAAGAACAGGAACACCTGGAACAGCGGTACCAGCAGGAACAGCGCCGGTTCGAAGAAGAACGCGCATACCAGCAGGAACGCCGCCAGCAACCCATCCGTCACGACACGCTCCCGCTCGTCGAAGAGCGCTACGACCACCCGCGCCCACAGGTGCGCCGCCCCGCCGACCCCTACGAAGAGGAACCCTACGACCCGTCGGAGCCGGTGATCGGCGTTGACATCGGAGTGCCCGCGCCCACCCGGCGTATCCGCACCGACCCCGCGGCTCAGACGCGCACCGCGGTCGTTGCGATCGTCGCGGTTGCTGCGGTGGTCGCGGTGATCCTGCTTGCGCTCCTGATTTCGAACCTCGGCGGCGATGACACTCCCGCCCCGGAAGACACTGGCGGAGATGACGCGGCGGCGGCCGTGGTTACTCCAACGCCCGAGTCCGCCGAGACGTCCGAGGGTGGCGTCGTGCGTGGAATCGTCCCCGATGTCGTAGGGCTCGATATCGCCGTTGCCCGTGCACAGGTGGAAGCGGCCGGGTATGTTGTGAATGAGGTTCGTGGCCCGAACGCAGCTCCTGTGAACGAAGTGTTCGGGCAGGTGCCGGTTGGCAACACGCACCACCCGGAAGGCGAAACGGTCACGCTCGCCGTTAGCGAGGGCCCCTGATGGCAGTTCCCCGGACGTACCACCTGGTCACGCTGGGCTGTCCAAAGAACGACGTCGATAGCGAACACCTCGAGCGCATCCTCACCGGCGGCGAACTCCTGCCGGTCGTCGAACCCGCCGAGGCCGACGCCATCATCGTCAACACCTGCGGATTCATCGAGCAGAGCCAGGCGCAATCCATGGAAACGGTGCGCCAGCTCGCCGCGGCCAAGCGCGAAGGCCAGACCCTCATCGTCGCGGGCTGTATGACGCAGCTCTACGGACGACAGGTTCGCGAAGAAGTCTCCGGCGTCGACCACATCTTCGGTGTGGGCCAGTGGCAGGACGTTGCGAAGCTGCTCAGCGTCGACGTCGACGCGATCTACGACATCCCGGAAAGTGCCGCCCGCGTAACCGGCCCGTCGGCCTACCTCAAGATCTCCGACGGCTGCGACGCGCCCTGCACCTTCTGTGTCATCCCGAAGATCAAGGGCCAGCTCCGTTCGGCGCCCGCGGGTCTGCTCGTGCGCGAAGCACAGCGGCTGGTCGAAGCCGGCGCAAGGGAGCTCGTCCTTGTTGGCCAGGACACTACGGCCTGGGGCGAAGACATGGGCATGGCCGTGGGCGAAGGCCTGCCCGGCCTCCTCCGGATGCTGTCCGAAGCGGTCGGGCCCGACGTGTGGCTGCGGCTCATGTACGCCTACCCGAGCCGCGTCACTCCGCAACTCATCGAGACGATGGCCGAACTGCCCAACGTCATCCCGTACCTCGATGTTCCGTTGCAGCATGGCTCCGAGGCCGTTCTCCGCCGGATGAAGCGCCCGCACAACCTCGAAAAGGTGTATCGGTTCATCGAACAACTCCGCGCTGCGATGCCGGATGTCGTACTGCGAACCTCGTTCATCGCGGGCTTCCCCGGCGAAACCGAGGCCGAATTCAAGGAACTGCTTTCCTTCGCGAAGGCAATCGAGTTTGACCACGCCGGCTGCTTCACCTACTCCCGCCAGCGCTGGACCGGCGCCTTCGACATGCCCGACCAGGTCCCCGACGAGGTGAAGCACGAGCGCCGCGAGCGTTTCATGCGGCAACAGCGGAAGATCGCCGCGAGACGTGCGCGCCGGTTTCGTGGCCGCGAACTCGACCTGCTGGTCGAAGGTGTCGGCGAAGACGAAGACGGCGATCCCGTCATCGCCGGCCGCACCTACCGCGAAGCCCCGGAAGTCGATGGCCTTGTGTTCGTCAGCGGCCACGCCGAACCCGGCTCCCGCGTGCGCGTCCGCATCGAAGACACGGCCGACTACGACCTGTTTGGAACGCTGATCGGCTAGTCGGGGACCGCTCGCGCTGTGTTGCCGCGGCGGTTTCAGGTCTGATCTGGCACCCTCGGATAAGATGTCTCCGCCAAAGGTATTCGCCGGCGGCAATTCACAGGGAGACATGTTTGTTCCATGGGTCTTCGAACACCTCAGCAGTACATCGACTCCGTCCGCGACGGCCGCACCGTCTATTACCGCGGAGAAAAGGTCGATGACGTTACCACCCACCCCGTCATCAAGAAGGCGGTAGACCACGCCGCAGTCGACTTCCGCATGGCGGAAGACCCCCGGTACCGCGACCTCGCCGTGGTCACCGAAGATGGGGATGAGTACAGCCGGTACTACAAGATCCCTGCCTCGACAGACGATCTGCTGAAGCGCTCGAAGCTCATCGAGACTGCTACCGCCATCGGGAAGACGCTGGTCCCGCTCGTAAAGGAAATCGGCACCGACGCGCTCTTCGGGCTGCACAAGATCGCCCCACAGATCGACCGGAAGTACGAAACCCAATACTTCGAACGCGTGAAGGCGTTCTATCGCCACTGCCGCGATAACGACCTCACCATCTCCGTCGCGCAGACCGACGTGAAGGGCGACCGCTCGGCCGGCCCGTCGAATCAGCCGCATCCCGACTACTACACGCACATCGTCGAGCGGCGCGATGACGGCATCGTGGTACGCGGCGCCAAGATCCACACGAGCTGCACCACCAACACGAACGAACTCATCGTTCTGCCCACCCGGGCGATGTCCGAAGCCGACCGCGACTATGCCGTCGCGTTCGCGATCCCGGTCGATACCCCGGGCCTGAAGCTCATCGCCAGCCCCTACGGCGGCTCGCCGAAGAACGAGTTCGATGCTCCCCTGAGCGCGGACCGCAAGATGATGGAAACCATCACCATCTTCGACGACGTGTTCGTGCCGTGGGAGCGCGTGTTCATGGCCGGCGAGTACGACTTCGCCGGGCCGCTGGCGCTCGGGTTCGTCGAGTACCACCGGTTCACCGCCGTCTCGTACAAGCTCCCGCTGGTCGACGCGCTGGTCGGTAGCGCTGCCCTCATGGCCGATATGAACGGCATTGCCCGCGCCGCTCACGTCCGGGAAAAGCTCGTCTGGCTCATCAGCTACGCCGAGACGCTCCGTGCCCTGACCGAGATGGCGGCGCTCCGCGGCCAGCCCGACGAGCAGGGCATCTTCGCGCCCGATCCGCTCACCACGAACATGGCCAAGTACCACTTCGCCCACAACTACCACGAGGCGCTGCAGCACGTGCAGGACATCGCCGGCGGCATGCTCGTCACCGGTCCGGGCGCCGAGGACTTCCAGAACCCCGAAACCGGCGACCTGCTGCGCAAGTACCTCGGTGGCCGCGCCGGGTACGACGGCGAGGTTCGCACCCGCGCCATGAACATGGTGAGCGACCTGACCACCGGCGACTTCGGCGGGTACCATGCCGTCCTCGCGATTCACGCCGAGGGTTCGCTCGAGGCCGAAAAGCTCATGATCTATCGCGCCTACGACGCCGAGCGCACCATTGCCTACGCGAAGGAACTCGCGGGCATTCAGTAGCACACCGCTGGCGAGACGGCTCACGACATCCTACTGGCAGCCCGGCACTCCTCGCCGGGCTGCCACCCTCTGTGCCACGGCCCGGCGTGTCAGCACGCGCCCCGAGCCGTCCGTGGGGCGCCGGGAAGCAACCCCTGTCCGCCCACGATTGATGGATGTCCGGGAGAGACCGACGAAAGGAGCTGGAGATGGTTGCCCCGTTGGAGGGTATTCGTGTGGTCGAAGTTGCCAACTGGCTGGCAGCCCCCGCTGCTGCCGCGCTGCTCGCTGATATGGGTGCCGAAGTCATCAAGATAGAGCCACCCGGCGGAGACCCTTATCGACACCTCTTACTGCAGAGCAAAGGGTTCACGAAGGAGTTCGAGAGGAACTTCGCGTTTGACCTCGATAATCGCGGAAAGCGATCGATAGCAATTGACCTGGAACGCGATGCAGGCGTCGAACTGGTCCAGCGGATCGCAGCGAACTGCGATATTTTCATCACGAACCTTCTGCCTGCACGGGCCCGCAAATACGGACTCGATTTCGACTCGCTGAAGTCACTCTCTCCGAGCGTCGTCTACGCATGGCTCACAGGGTACGGAAGCACGGGACCCGAAGCGGATCGAGCCGGGTTCGACTTCGCGGCTTTCTGGGCCCGCACCGGCATCATGGGCCTTCTCGGCGAACCCGATGCCCCACCGCCGCTGTGCCGGGGAGGACAGGGAGACCACACGACCGCACTCAATCTCCTTGCCGCCGTCCTCGCAGCCCTGCGCGTCCGTGACCGGACTGGCGAGCCTCAGCTCGTGGAAGTGACGCTCCAGGCTACCGGCATGTGGACTATCGCCGGTGACGTCGCTGGTTCGCTGGTTGCCAGGGAGAATCCAACCCGGATCAGCCGGGCGGCACCTGTTAATCCCATCTGGAACTCCTACCGGTGCAAGGACGATCGCTGGATCCTGTTGGTCAATCCTTCGCCCTTCCCCAATGCCTGGCCGGCCTTCTGTCGAATGATTGACCGTCCCGATTGGGCCCAGGACAGTCGCTTTGCGTCCGTCGTCGGGCTTCGCGCTCACGCGAGCGAACTCGTCCGCGAACTCGACGAGCTCTTCGCAACGCGAACGCTTGCCGAATGGGGCAACGAGCTGGATCGGTTCGGGATCATCTGGGCTCCCGTCGCCGAGCTCACCGAAGTCGTGTCCGACCCGCAGGCAAGGCACATGGGGTGGTTCACGACCATTGAGGATGAGGACGGCCCGTTCGAAACGCTGGCTGCGCCGTTCAAGCTGCACGGCGCCGACGTTCGCGTCCGTCGGCGCGCTCCCCGGATTGGCGAGCACGCGTTCGAGATCCTGCAGGAAATCGGTGTTACCGAGTCGGAAATCGAGAAGTACGCTACCGCAGGCGTGTTCGGCTAGTGGTTGGCAAGCCAACGAGGCGAGGCCCCCCGGCGCGCCGCTCGGCCACGCACCATGGTCGAGGCGCTATCATTGGCCGGCAGTAGTAACCGGGGCGGGATCCCGCACCGCATCGCAGGCATCGCCTGGCACAAGGAGGCCGGTCATGGACAAGTCCGCCGCCATCGCTGAACTCGAACAGAGCTACGTGGGCTTCCGCGAGCTCATCGCCGATCTGCCCCACGAGG
The DNA here is from genome assembly GCA_964632355.1 of uncultured Anaerolineaceae bacterium. Taxonomy (GTDB): domain Bacteria; phylum Chloroflexota; class Dehalococcoidia; order Tepidiformales; family Tepidiformaceae; genus JALOAP01. Next base: position 45,077 of record CAZWBW010000001.1, read on the forward strand.
CCTACAACGAGGTCTTCCTGGGCGAATGGAACCTGAACAAGCTCCTCGCCCACATGGCCGGCTGGTTCCGTGAAATGACCGAGGCCATGGAGCGTGTCGCCCGCGGCGAGCGGCCAACCCCGCCCGGCGTCGACTACAGCGACGCCGACGCGTGGAACGCCAGGTTCGCCCAGCAAGCGAAGGACGGCCCGGCCGCCCTCGAAGACTGGGACGATGCGTTCCACCGCTACTACGCGGCGGTGAAGGCCCTCGACGAATCCCTCTTTGGCACCGACCCCGAGAAGGGACGGCCGAAGATCGGGAACCGCCTGATCGGTGCGTCCGGCATCGAACACTTCGCCGAGCACCGGCCGCAGGTCGAGGAGTGGCTGCGTACGCGAAGCTAGGCGTCCAGCGATAGCCGGGGAAACGTCCTCCGGCCATCGCTGAGGCGGGTGACGGGTACTCGATCCGTAGATACGCTTCCGCCATGCACATTCTTCTCTACGAATACGTCGAAGACGTCGCCGAGCGGCGCGAGCCGTTCCGGGCGCAGCACCTCGCCCTCCTTCGCAAGCTCCACGAAGAGGGCATCGTTCGCATGGCAGGGGCCTTCAGCGATCCCCTCGATGGCGCCGCCATCGTGTTCAACACGAACGACCGCAAAGTCGTCGAATCGTTCGTCGAACAGGATCCCTACGTGCAGAACGGCCTCGTCCCGTCCTGGCGCATCCGCGCGTGGAACCTCGCCATTGGCGAGTAATCAGCCGCGTTCGACGAACGCCACCGCCCCCGGTGATGAGGCGCAGCACGAACCCCGGGATCCCCTAGAGCGAGATGGAGACGGGGTGCCACACAGCCGCGGCCTGGTAATGGCAGATCCCCGCGTCGCGAACGCAAGAGCCAGCACGGCCTGGCTTCTCTCCGTACCCTCAGCGCTGGCCTGGGCGAGAAATGGCCAGCCTCCGCGCCCGGGCCTCCCCAGCGCTGAGGTTGCGCCGGGCGCGAAGGTCCTCGATCTCCGCCAGCTGGCGCGTCACACGGCTACTCGGCGTCGAAGTACAGGTCGTGCGCGAGAAACGGGTTCGGATCGGCTCGCACCCACTTCGGTTGCGCGTCGGCCGAGATTTCGAATACCACCCAGCCTCGCGTCTTGCCGCCCGGCGTGAGGTTGTAGAACAGCTCCAGGTCGGGGTCGATGCCGGCGACGATCGTGCGGTCGGTCTCGACGTCGTTCGAATCCCGGATCTTCCAGTCGAGCGACGACACTTCCTTCGTCCCTACGTTCTCGACTTCGACTTCGAGCGCCCAGTACTTCTTCCCCTCAGTCGGGCGGGAGAAGGGGTTGTCTGGCTGCACGTCGTCGGCGATTTGCAGGATGGTGACCTTCTGCTTCTTGCTGCCGTTCCCCTCCGGCGCAATCGTGCCCGAACTGCCGACCGCCAGCGGGACACGCACATCGCCCCCCATGTCATCCTCGTCGTCCGCGGCGCTGCTCAGCGCAGCAGCGATGATCACGATGAGCCCGATGACAACCACACCAATCGCAGCGAACGCACCGATACAGCCAAATGCGCCGAACTTCAGGATGCCCTTCCCGCCACCACCACCTTTTGGCGTGGCAGTACCGGTCGAAGACAGAATCGCTGCGCGGCGTGTTTCATACTCTTCGTCGGTCACGATGCCCCGGGTTTTAAGCTTTTCCAGTTCCTCAAGCTGTCGTTCGAGTTCGGATTTCTTCGCCACAAGACACCTCTTGACGTGTTGCGGGCGAATTGTGTCGCATATGCGCGACACCTGTAGTCGCGGGTGGTCGCAGTTTCAACGACAGCTGATGTCGCAGGGGCAGTAGTTTCCGCAGACGAACCGATTCGCAGCGAAAATGGTGCACTAACCCGATCAAAAGCGTCGCCAGGTGTCGCGTAGATGTGGTATAGGCCGTGCGGGTAGTTGCCACCGAAACGGTTGTCTGTCTAGTCACACCGGGGCAACCCCGCGTCAGCTGATCTTCGCGGGCAGCAATAAAACCGGCCTTACTGGGCGCGAAACACGAGGGGACGCCTAGCCCGCTGCTGCGCTGCCTTCTGGCAGCACCTCGCCGACCGCTTCGAGCAGCCGCCGCGAGGCCGCCGTGATCTCCTCGACCGCGGCGTCGAAGGCTTCCTGGTTCTTCTTCGAAGGTACGCGGTAGCCGCTGATCTTGCGCACGAACTGCAGCGCGGCAGCCTCGATCTCGTCCGGCGTTGCGGGCTGGTCCTTCCGGCGAAGGGTCTTGATGCTTCGGCACATGCCAGCAGCGTACCACCCGTCGTAAGGCTGCGTACGTCCCGGCACTTCCGCCTCGCGCCTCCTCCCACGACACTATCCAGTGATGAGCGCGCTTCCCGCCCCCGAGGAAAAGGCCGTCGCGGTTCGCCGCATGTTCGACCGCATCGCGCCGCGGTACGACTGGATGAACCGCCTGATGACCGGCCGCATGGATCAGCGCTGGCGAAAGGAGCTCATTCGCCGCCTGGCCATCACCGATGACGACCACGTGCTGGACCTGGCATGCGGCACGGGCGACTTCGCGGAACTCGCCCGGCTCGAAACCCGCCACGTCGTCGGACTGGACTTCTCGCGCGAGATGCTTCGCGGCGCCCTTGCACGCCGGCTGGCGCCCGTCCAACTCGTACAGGCCGATGCCCTCCGCCTGCCACTTCGCGACGGCAGCATGACGGTCGCGGTCTCCGGGTTCGCCCTGCGGAACTTCACCGCAATCCCGCCCGTGCTGGCTGAACTCGCGCGGGTGCTCGCTCCCGGCGGCCGCCTCGGGCTGCTCGAAGTCGATGAACCACGAAACCCGCTCATTCGAACCGGGCACCGCCTCTACTTCGAAAAGGTCGTGCCCTTCCTCGGTGGCCTGCTGTCTGACCGCTCCGCGTACGAGTACCTGCCGCAGTCAACGGTGTATTTGCCTCCCCAGGCGGAACTCGTGGCGATGCTGCGCGACGCCGGGTTTAAGCAGATCCGGAAGCGCCGCCACCTTTTCGGCGCTGCACAATCCATTACGGCGGTGCGCGCGTGACCACAGCAGCAGTCGGTAACCGCCCGAGCAAACTGCAGGCGTGGCGGCTTGCCGTCCGTCCGCCGACCCTGACCGCGGCCATCGCACCGGTGGCGGTCGGCACCGGCACCGCAATCGCCGCAGACGGCTTTTCGTTGCTGCCGATGCTGGCTGCGCTCTTCGGCGCGATCTGCCTTCAGATCGGTGCGAACTTCGCGAACGACCTCTTCGACTTCAAGCGCGGCGCCGACACCCACGAGCGGCTTGGTCCGCCGCGTGTCACACAGCTCGGGCTGCTCTCCCAGCGCGAGATCATCGCGGGGATGTGGGTCGTCTTCGGCCTCGCGTTCCTCGCCGGCATCTATCTCGTCGCGGTCGGCGGGTGGCCCATTGTCGCCGTCGGGCTCGCGAGCATCGTCGCCGCGCTCATCTACACGGGCGGCCCCTGGCCCATCGGCTACCACGCCCTCGGCGACCTGTTCACGTTCGTGTTCTTTGGCGTTGTGGCAGTGGCGGGCACGCACTACGTGCAGGCAGGCGATGTGTCGCGGCTCGCGTGGTTGGCGTCTCTGCCGATGGGCTGCACGGTCACGATGATCCTTGTCGTGAACAACCTTCGCGACATCGAAACCGACCGGGTCGCCGGGAAGACCACGCTCGCCGTTGTGCTGGGGCGAAACGGCACCCGCGCCTGGTACCTGTTCCTGCTCGGGGCAGCCTACGTTCTCGCGCTCGGGACGATGCTCGCCGGGGCGTCCCCCGCCGTGCTGCTCGTCCTGCTGTCCCTTCCCGCCGTGCTGCCGTCGATCCGCGCGATCATCGGCGATGTTCGAGGACCGGCGCTGAACCCGGTTCTCAAGAACACCGCACAGTTCGACCTGGTGTTCGGTCTGCTCGTTGCGGTCGGGCTGGCGCTGTCGTAGCGGGGCGCTGCTACAGCACCGGCGTCTCGCGCTTCGTGTCTTGCGACTGGATCGGCTCGTCCGGCGCGAGCGACTCTGCAAGCTGCACCCGTTCGATGAGCTCCCGGCGCGTCACCAGTCCGATCATCCGGCCCTCTTCGAGCACCGGCACCTGGTTTAGGCCCTTCTCGGCCAACAGGTGGAGCACATCGATCGCCGGCGTCTCCGCGTCGACCGTCACGATCCGGTCACGCGGCGTCATCGCCCCCTGGACCGGGGTGTTCGCCCACTCACTCCGGGGCACCCGCCGGATGTCCGTCACGGTCACGATGCCGCCCACAATTCCGTCCTGTGCGACGATCACCGCCCGCTCGCCGTGACCGACCATGAAGTCGTCGGCGACTTCCGCCAGCGACACGCCCGGGGTCACCTGCGGGAAGTCCTCGCGCATGAGGTTTCGCGCCTTCAGCCCCGAGAGGATGGTGTCGAGCTGCATGCTCGCCGTCTCGGCGCGAGCCGCGCTTAGCAGGAACCAGCCTATGAACATCAGCCACAGGCCATCGAGCACGAGCCCGCCCAGCAGCAGAAACACCCCGATGCCCATGAGTCCGTAGCCGAACAGCTCCCCGACCCCGCTCGCGATCCGCGTCGCGCGGCGGAAGCTCTTCGTTCGCCCCCACACAATCGAGCGAAGTACCCGCCCGCCATCGAGCGGGAACCCGGGCAGGAAGTTGAACAGCGCGAGCAGCGTGTTCACGACGGCGAGGTAGCCGAAGATGGCCCCTGCCTGCTCCTGTGTCCCCCGGAAGATAAACCATGCGACCAGCGACACTGCCGCGATAACAAGGCTCGACGCAGGCCCGGCCGCAGCGATGGCGAACTCCTCTCCGGCCGTCTTCGGCTGGCTTCCCAGGCTGGAAACCCCGCCGAACACGAAGAGCGTGATCTTCGGTACCGGGATGCCACGCCGCTGCGCAGTGATGGCGTGTGCGAGTTCGTGGATGAGCACCGTCACGAACAGCAGCACCGCCGAGATGAGACCGATGGCCCAGTACGTGCCGCGGCTCCACGTTTCGTACCGGTTGGGGAACACCCCCTCGGCCAGCGTGTACGAGAGCAGCGCGACGATGATCAGCCACGACGGGTGAATCTCGATAGCGATGCCCCGGATGGTTGCAATTCGAAAAGACCCTCCGAGCATGGCCTGAGCCTACTGCACTCGCATACGTGCTTTCTAGATCCCCGGATCGTTCGATAGCAACTCGTGCACCCGGCGTCAGCCTCTGTCGCACTCCCCGCATAGCGTCGCGTCAGGAGGTGTCTTCGTTGGCGCACCAGGACGACCGGGCGACGGGCTGGTTTTCGTGGAAGTGGTTCGGCTTGGGGATGCTGCTGGGCTTCCTCTGGGGGCTTTGGCGCCATCCAGGAAGCGCCTGCTGTTGCCTGGTGCTGCTTCTTCTCCTCGCAGCCCTGGCGGTGACGGTCTTGCTCACGATGGTGTGGATGCACCCGGGGTTCGCGCTGGTCGTCCTATTGATGTACCTGCTGGGGCCCGCCGCTCTCGTGAACAGCGCACGTCCTAGCCGCCCATATTCACGAGCCGTCTCCCACTCGATACGTTCCGGTAATGACGGAACCTAATGGAAGTAAGCGGCCAGCTAAGCACTTCCGCTATACTTCATCCCCACGGTGTTCATTTTCGACCTGCAGCTCGCGAATTTTCGCAACTACGGCCAGGTGCAACTCTCCCTGGATCGCGGGCTGAATGTTTTCGTCGGAGACAACGCACAGGGCAAGAGCAACCTACTGGAAGCGATCTATCTGCTCTCGACTCTTCGCTCCAGTCGCGCCAGCTCCGACTCCGACCTCGTGCGCCGCGACGTGCTGGCGAGTGATTTCCCGGTCGCTCGTCTCGCCTGCCAGGTCGAACGTTCCGCGGGAAACCTTCAGCTCGAAGTCGCGATCGTTGGCCGCACTACCGATTCGTCCCACCGCGCCGGTAAACGTGTGCGCGTGAACGGCGTCTCCAGGCGCGCATCCGAAGCGGTCGGCCAACTCTGCGCGGTCTTGTTCACTACGCTTGACATCGAAATCGTCGCCGGCCCGCCACTGCTTCGCCGCCGTTACCTCGACATGATGATCTCGCAGGTGGACCGCGGGTACCTGCGAGCGATGCAGAAGTACGCCCGCGTCCTCCAGCAACGAAACAGCCTGCTCAAGCGCATCCAGGCGCGCGAAGCCTCCGCCGCCGAACTCGGGTTCTGGGACCAGGAACTCGCCCACGCCGGCGGCATCATCATGCTGGCCCGCGCGAACGCGCTCGGCCGCCTCGCGACCGAAGGCGGCCTCCAGATGCGGCGCCTCAGCGACGAAACCGAGACGCTCACGCTTACCTACCGCCCGGCGCTGGCCGGCCTGGACGAGCGCGACTGCCCGATCGACGAGACGGAGTGGACGGCGCGGATGCTGCGGTCGCTTTCGAACCTGCGGCCTCGCGAAATCGCCGCGGGCGCGACCCTTGTGGGCCCTCACCGTGACGACGTGACGGTCGAAATCAACGAGCTCCCCGCCCACTCGTTCGCCTCGCGTGCGCAGCAGCGAACCGCTGCGCTCTCGCTGCGCCTCGCCGAAGCCAGCTACCTCCGCGACTGCCTCGGCGACGACCCGGTGGTCCTCCTCGACGACGTGCTCAGCGAGCTCGATGCCCGCCGCCGCAGGGGAGTACTCGAGTACTTCGACAGCTTCCAGCAGACCATCGTGACTACCGCAGACCCCGACCGGGTCAGCGACGTGCTGACCCGCGCCTCCGGCCGGTTCGTCGTGACGGCCGGAGCTATCCACCGCTTCGAAGGAGAGTAGGTCCATCCGTCGCCGTGGGACCGTCGCCGGGCTGGCTGTTGTCGTGGGAGCGTTCGGCTTCCTCGCCGGCATCCTGATCCTGTTCGCAATCCCCGCCATCGAAGGCGACGACCCGGAGTCACGCCTCTACGAGCTGAACCTCGTGATCGGGTCCGCGCTTGTGTACGGGGGCGGAGGAGCACTGTTGCTGGTGCAGGCGGCGTCCGCGCTCGGCGGGACCAGTTCGTCGCCCCTCCGTACACGCTGGATCTGGTACGCCATCCCGCTGTTCCCGCTGCTCGTCATCGTCGGCCAGCTCATCGCGAACAACCCGGAGCGCCTGCCGTGGCTCTTCCCGTTCGTGAATGCGGCGATGGTTGCCATACCCTCGCTCACCATCGCGGGCCTGGTGACGAAGCGCTATCTACGCGCGAACCCGTGGGCCTGGCCGCTGAGCTGGCGCGAATGGACGAGCGCCATCATCTACGGCGCGGTGGGCGCCACCACCGCCGCGGGGCTCATCAACACCGGGTACCTCGCGTTCATCGGCGGCGTGCTGGTGGAACGGCATGGAAACCCTGATCTTCCCGACGCCGCCGACCAGCTCGCGTCGCTCCCACAGGGTTGGGGCATCTTCCTCGACCTCTCGACGCTGTCCGTCATCGCCCCACTCAACGAGGAGCTCTTCAAGGCGCTCATCGTGGCGCTGTTCTTCTTCCGCCGCGGTGGTCCCGCTCGCTGTTTCACCTGGGGCGTACTCGCAGGGACAGGCTTCAACCTGCTCGAGACGTTCACCAATAGCATCGTCGTCGTCGACCCGTCGCTGCAGAACAGCGAGGAGGTCCTTGGCGCCTGGTGGCTGTTCGCTGTCGCCCGTGCGGGTACGGCAGCGATGCACGGACTCGCTGCTGGCCTCGGCGCCCTCATGTTCTATGGGCTGCTCCGCGGCCGCCCGCGCTACCTCATCGGCTACCCGGCCGCGGTGCTCCTCCACGGCACATGGAACTTCCTCGTGTACATGGTCGAAGGCGACACCATCTTCAGCCGCCAGGGGCCCGATTCCCCGCTCCTTGATGTTGCCGGGAGCCTCGGCCTGGTCGCCGTCGCCATTCTTACCGTACTCATGCTGTGGCTGCTGTCCGGGCAACTCCGTGATGGCGCCCCCGCCCCGATCTACCGCCTGCTCGGGATGGTCCCGGCGGAAAGTCTGCCCCCGTCCCGGGGCGAGCGGGACAGGGTAGCGATCGAAACGGCGAGTCTCTCAGGCCCGGCGACCCTCATCGGCCGCGTACACGATGTCCCCACGGCAGACCGTGGCCGCCACTTCGAGACGTGAGTTCAGCATCACCAGGTCGGCGTCGTATCCGCGGTCGATGACGCCCTTGCGCTTCGCAGCTCCCGCGACGCGTGCAGGGTTCGTCGCAGTCAGCCGGAACCCCGTCCCCAGGTCCACCCCGAGGATCGCGACCGCGTTTCGGAACTGCTGATCCATGGTCGCGACGCTCCCCACGATCGTTCCGTCCGTGCGGCGCGCCACGCCGCTCTCGAGTTCGATGTCCATCCCCGCGAAATGGCCGGTGCCGCTCCGCGTTCCGGCGAGGTGCAGGTTGTCGGTGACGACGACGGTGCGGTTCGGCCCCAGCACGCGGTAGGCCAGCCGCAGCATCTCGGGAGAGACGTGCACGCCATCGCACACCAACTCACACGTCGCGTCCTCGCGGAGCAGTGCCGCCGCAATGGCGCCGCCCTCGCGCTGGTGAAGCGGCCGCATGGCGTTGAACAGGTGCGTCACGTGCCGCGCTCCCGCATCGAACGCCGCCTGCGCCTCCTCGAACGTCGCATCTGTGTGACCGATGGCCGCGACCGCGCCGCTCCCAACGATCGCCGCGACGAGCGAGTGGGCGCCCGGGAGTTCGGGCGCGAACGTCACCTGCCGGATGTGCCCCCGCGCCGCCTCCTGGTACCGCAGGAATTCTTCGCGCACGGGTTCGCGCAGCATGTCGGGGTGGAACGCGCCACAGCGCGTTGGATTCAGGAACGGCCCCTCGAGGTGGAAGCCAAGCACCTCGGCCGCGGGCGAATGCACGCCGATGGCCGGTTCGAGGCTCGAAAGGATCGCCGCTGTTTCGTCCGCGTTCGGGCCCACCGTGCTCACGAGGAACGAAGTCACGCCGTTGCGGGGCGCCCACGCCGCGTACGCTGTGACCTCGCGCGGATCGGTAGAGAAGAACGAGTGTCCGTTTCCGCCGTGGACGTGGACATCCACGAAGCCCGGCCCGACCGTAAGCCCGTTCGCGTTAAACTGCGTTGCTCCATCCGCTTCGAGCCCGCGGCCGATTGCCACGATCCGATGGCCGTCGCAAAGCAGGTCGCAGCGCGACGGACCGGATGGAAGCGCCAGGACTGCATCCTTTATCAGCAGTTTGTTTGGCATACCCTATCTTCCCTGACGGGGATCACCCCGTCACCTGCCCCGAGGAGCTGCATGCAGGTTCCCCTGGCGCGATCGAGAATGGTGCAGGCAGGCTGGATCGCCGGCATTGTCTGGCTCACTATCGCCAGCGTCTACGTTTGCCTCCTCACCTATCAGCGGATCGACGAGTACCTCTTCCCCGGCAACGAACTCTCGATCCCCTCGGTCCCTGCGTTCGTTCCCGGCACGAACATCGGTGTCGATGTCTCGCTTCCCGGTATCACCCAGGATGAAGCGCCTCCGTGGACGCCGCGGGAACAGCTGAACATCCTCGTGCTGGGGCTAGATCGCCGCCCCGAGGCGAGCCCGGACGAGCCAGCGCGCAGCGACACCATGTTCATCGCCTCGATCGACAAGGCAAGTGGCCGCGTGCAGATGCTCGCCATCCCGCGCGACCTCTGGGCCAACGTCCCGGCGAGCGACGAGCCCGATGTCTGGGGCGCCGCGAAGATCAACGCCGCCTACGCCTATGGCCAGCTCTACGGCTACCCGGGCGGTGGCCCCGCCGCAGCGGTCGCTGCTGTCGAGTACAACTACCACATCGATATCCACCACTACGTGGTCATCGACTGGGTGGGCTTCGTGCGCCTCATCGATGCCCTCGGCGGCATCGATATCGTCGTTCCCGAAGCGGTCAGCGACTTCACCACCGACACCCTGAAGCCGTTCGAAAACGACACGGTCCAGGCCGGCGAGCAGCACATGAACGGCGAACAGGCCCTCGCCTACTCCCGGGTTCGCGTCGATGGCGACCTGAAGCGGATCGAGCGCCAGCAACTCGTCATCAAGGCCGCCGCACGCCGGGCGCTCTCGCTCGGGCTAATCACCCGGCTGCCCGAACTCTGGAGCTCCTACCGCGACGCCGTCGTCACCGATATCGATAGCGGCCTCATTCCCGGGTTCGCGTTGCTGGCTCGCAACCTCGACCTCGAGAACATCGAGAGCTTCTCCCTCGGCCCGGCGCTCTATTCCGGCATCGCCGAAGACGGCGCGCTTGTCTTGCTTCCGAACTTCGACGAGGTCTACGCCATCATCGACACGTTCCTGGCCGACCCGCGAGTCCGCGACGAGGCCCCGCAGATCCTCGTGCAGTATGCGCCCGGCGCCGCCGAGAGCGCCGAACAGGTGCGCGCACATCTCGCCGGCTACGGCATCCCTCCGCAGTGGATCACCCTCGCCGAATCCGACTCCCTCGAGCCGGGCATCTACAGCGTCACCGGCAAGGAATACACCACCGACAAGCTGCACGACCTGCTCGATCTCCCTGGGGGTGAGTTGAATGGCGGTCCCCCGCCAACCGCCGACCTGGTCATCCAGGTCGCCGGCCCGGTCACGTTGAAGTCCCCTTAGGTTCGCCCCAACGGCGCGGTGCGGGACATAATCGAGTAGTAGGTGACGTTCTCCGGAGCTGCCGTGGAGATTCCCCTGTTCCCGCTGCGCACGGTTCTCTTTCCCGGCATGCCTCTCCCGCTCCAGGTGTTCGAAGAGCGGTATCTCGTGATGACCCGGGAACTCCTCGAGAGCGGAGGCACGTTCGGCGTGCTCCTTATCCGTGAGGGCGAAGAGGTTGGAGGTGGTGCGATTCCCTTTGACGTCGGCACCACGGCAACCATCGAACAGTGCCAGCAGGCCGCACCGAACCGCTTCCTGCTCACTGCACGTGGGCAGCGCCGCTTTCGTCTCCTCCGCATGCTTCCGCCCCGCCCCTACCCGGCCGGCGAAGTCGAGTTCATGGACGACACCGAATCCGACGATCCCTTCGCCTTCGAGCTCGCCGAACAGGTGCGCTCCGTGTTCCCGGCGTACTTCGGACTCGCGCTTTCGCTTACCGACCAGTGGGCCCGCGGAATGTCGCTGCCCTCCGAGCCCCACGCACTCGTGAACTTCCTCGGCCCATGGCTCCAGGTCGACGAGCTCGAAAAACAGAAGCTGCTTGAAGTCCCCGACGCCGCCGGGCGTGTCACACTCCTCGCCGACCTGCTTGAGCGACTGCTCGAAGCGACCCGCCGCGAAGCCCATCGCCACCGGCTGCGGAAGTACCACGGGTTCGGCGCTCAGAACTGAGCCGGTGGGGTGTAAGACCCCCGAACCCTATACTGCCCTCATGGCGGATCAGCATGCGTTCGAACTCGCGACCGCAGACGAAGAGGAGACCCGCCGCGTCGGCGAGCGGCTTGGCCGCCTCCTTCGCAAAGGCGACGTTGTCCTCTTGAGCGGCGATCTCGGCACCGGGAAGACGTGCCTGACCCAGGGAATTGGCCGTGGCCTCGACTGTCCCCAGCAGGTGAACAGCCCTTCGTTCGTCCTGATGAACGAATACGCCGGCCGCGAACAGCTCTACCACGTCGACCTCTACCGCATCGAAGGCGTCGAAGAGCTCGACGACCTCGGCCTCTGGGATTACGCCGAGAAGGGCGTGCTGGTCATCGAATGGCCGGAACGCGGGGCAGACCTCCTCCCCGGCGACGGCCTGGTTATCGAACTGCGCTATGGGGATGTCGACCGCCAGCGGCGGTTGCGTTTCCTGCCACGCGGACCCCGCGGCGAAGAGCTCGTGGAGTCCCTTCGCGCCGCGTGAGCACCGTTCTCGCCATCGATACTGCTTCGCCTGCCTTCGCGTTGGCGGTCGCCATCGACGGTGTGGTCACCGCTTCCTTGCAGCACGACAACGAACAGGAACATTCACAGCAACTGCTCGCCCGGGTAGACGAACTCCTCGGTGAGCGCCGCCGCGATCTCTCGGGCGTTGTCGTCGTACGCGGCCCCGGGAGCTACGCCGGCCTCCGCGTCGGCATCGCCACCGCCGAAGGCCTCGCCCTCTCCCTGGACATTCCCATCGTGGGTGTCGGCACCCTCGATGCTGTTGCTGCCGTGGCCGGCGGCGATGCCCTCGCGATCCATCCCGCGGGCCGCGGCGAGTTCGCTGCCCAGCGGTTCGAGGGCGGTGCACCCACGGGCGACATGTACGCCGCGAAACCCGAGGAGCTTCGCGGTGAACAGACGGCCGGCGAAGGCGCCGGGGCGCTCGGGGGCCGCGAAGTCACCCCCGAGGAGCGCGTTCGCGCCGCGCTCCAGCTCGGGCTCCCACGGCTCAGCGAGGCCGCGGGCCGCATCGAAGCGATCTACCTGCGCGAACCAAACATTAGCCGCCCGCGCCCGCGTCCCGCGAACGGGCGCTGACCGGAGGAACACACATGGCAACCGAACGAACACTCATCCTCGTGAAGCCCGATGCGATGCAGCGCGGGCTGGCCGGCGAAGTCCTGCGGCGGTTCGAACAGCGTGGACTCCGCATCGTGGGTCTCAAGCTCGTACAGGTCTCCCGCGAACTCGCCGGGCAGCACTACGCTGAGCACGAAGGCAAGCCCTTCTACCCCGGCCTCGTCGACTACATCACCAGCTCGCCTGTGATCGCCGCCGTGCTCGAAGGCACCGGCGCCATCGCCATGGTTCGCAAGATGATCGGCAAGACCGACCCCGCCGAGGCCGAGCCGGGCACTATCCGCGGCGACCTGGGCATGGAAAAGGGCCGCAACCTGGTCCATGCCAGCGACGGCCCCGAGAGCGCCAGCCGCGAAATCGGTCTCTGGTTCCGCGACGACGAACTGATCAGCTGGCCGCGCGACGTCGACCGCTGGATTTTCGAGTAATCACGCCAGTCCCGGACGTTCGAAGGGGGTACGCCGTCCTTATTGCGTACCCCCTCCCGCATCGGTGGAAGCGTGCCCCCTCGGGCATCGCGACCACGCTTGCGTGCCCCTCGCTGGCGGCTACTCGAACTTTTCCTTGATTTCCTCCGCCTTTTCCTTCAGCTCGCCCATCATTCCGCGAGCCTTCCCCTTCTTCTCCTGGGCTTCGCCTTCGGAGCGCTGTTCCGGGTCGTCGGCCATATCGCCGTACGCCTGCCGGGCCTTCCCGGCCATCTCTTCGGCCTTACCCTTGGCTTTGTCTTGTGTCATGTGGATTCCTTCCTGCCGGGCGTCCCGGCTGTCGGTCCACGGTACGTCCTGCTGCCTTGCCGTAATCTCAGGCTTCGGGGGCGAACTGTTTCGGGGGCGTGGCATATCGCACCCCCAGCTGCACGGCGCGTAGGGACGGTCTAGGCGGCTTCGCCGATTTCGAACTGCTCCAGCTGGCGCACCGCGAGCCAGAACGCGAGCGCCGTGACTACCACGGTCATCAGCACCGCAGTCGTCACCCCGAGCCGCGCGCTGAACACCTCCGGCGTCACGTCGCTCAGCCATTCCGCCACCGAAAAGGTGTACTGTCGCACGCTGAACACCCGGGTCCCCGAGAACAACCGCGTCACGACGCCTTCCCAGATGAACACGTAGATCAGCCCGGCCACGAATGCCCGGCTCGTCACGACGCTTACGCAGATGAACACCGCCGAATACACAAGCGCGCCGGCGATACCCGCGACCGCAAAGCCCACCGGGATCGCGTATCCGTTCCCGACCGAGAAGCTGGCGCCTCCGAGGGTTGTCTCCGTTGGCTGCCCGACCAGGGGGATGTACCCCGCCGCCACGATCACGACCGCGATGAACGCCGCCGTGACGGCCCACGCCACCGCCAGCTTCGAGAGCACGACTTTCCACCGCGGGATGGGCTTCGAAAGCAGGTACACGGCCGTGCCGTCTTCGATTTCCGAGCCAAGTACCGCCGTGCCCACAATGAGCGCCGCCAGCGGCAGCAGCGTCGCGAGCACGATGTCGGAAAGCAGCGCCTCGGCGACGAATCGCTGGTGCCGGGAGAACGGCACACCGCTCTCGCTCAGCTCGAACGCCTCCGGCGGCGTAAGGCGGTACGCCGTCGCTATCGCGACCGGGACGAGCGCCGCGAGCACCAGCGCGATGGTGCGGCGCTGGCTCAGCAATTGCCGGAATGTTAGCTCGACGATCGTGCCGTTCATCGCTTCACCAGGTACGAGAACACGCTCTCGAGCGACTCGTCCGTCGGCAGCACTTCGTACAACGAAACATTCGCTCCGCGCGCCACCTTCGCCAGCGCTACCGTAAACGCCGCGAAATCGCTCGCCTTCACGGTCAGGTGCCCGTCTTCCAGTTCGACGCCGAACACCGAGGTGTCGCCGACCAGCGCCATCGCCAGCCGCCGGTCGTCGCTCGACCGCACTGTGAAGGTGTGTGGCCGGTCGGTCATGAGCCGGCGAATTTCGTGGAAGTCGCCCGACGCAGCCAGCCGCCCCGCGACGATGACGAGCACGTTTTCCGCGAGCCGCTCGACCTCCTCGAGGATGTGCGACGAGAACACGATGGTGTGTCCCTCGGCCGCCATCCGGCGAAGCATCTCCATGAGATAGAGCCGCTGGCGGGGGTCGGCGCCGTTGAACGGCTCGTCGAGCAGCAAGACCTGCGGCCGGTGTACCAGCGCAGCCGCGATCTTCACTCGCTGCTTCATGCCTTTCGAATAGCCGCCCGTTGGCCGGTGCTGCGCATCCTCGAGGTCGACCATCCGGATGGCCCGCCGCGCAGCCGCCTCGGGGTCCGGCAGTCCATGCAGCTTCGCGCTCTGCAGCACGAACTGCCACCCGGTCAGGAACGGGTATACGGCCTCGCGCTCGGGCACGAGTCCCACCTGCCGGTACATCTCCGGGTTCCGCCATGCCGACTGCCCGAGCACTCGGACCTCACCTGCCGATGGCTCCAGGAATCCCGAAAGCATGTGCAGGATGGTTGACTTCCCGGCCCCGTTCGGACCCAGCAGGCCGGTAATCCCCGGCCCGAGTTCGAACGAGATGTCGTTCACCGCCACCACGTTCCCGTACCACTTCGAGACGTGCTCGAACGTGACGGTCGCTTCCGAAGGCGCCGCCGATGGGAATGCTGCCGCGGTCGTGGTCTCCGTCGTCATAGCGACATCCGCTCGTACCGGCGCAGCAGGATCCACGTGGCGAGCGCTGTTATCGCGGCTACCACGAGGAAGTACACCACGCCCGGGATATCAGCCTTGGCGAGTTCGTTGGTGGGATCCGCTTCCGCGCCGAAGAACCAGTACGTGGTCCCGCGCATCAGGAAGTACAGCCCGAGCAGGTACGTGAATCGGCCGGGCCCGTCCCACCCCAGCGTCTCGAACAAGATGAGCGCGATGGTCGACGACAGTGCGAACAACGCGATGATGCCGCCCGTCGCATAGGCCCGCCGCGAGGTGTGCGAGGCGATCGCCAGCGCGATGGCCGCAGCGAACATCGAAATGACGACCGCCGTCGCCGTCAGCCGCGGAAGCTGGTCGAAGTTCTCGCGCAGGTACTCAAGCGTGTCGCTGCTCGCGAGCGCATTGCCGAAGAACATCACGGCCTGCGGCAGGAACGTCAGGAACAGCATCGCCGTGGAGAGCGCCGCAAGCTTCGCGAGTGCATAGTCACGACGCATGATTGGCCGCGAGAAGTACAGCGGCAGTGTGCGGTTCCGCATATCCCGCCCGAGCAATTCCGGCCCGACCGCGGCCACGAACAGCGCCAGGATTACCTGGATGTACTCGTTGTACTCCTCGAGGCGAACCACTTCGACGTCGTTCAGTAGCGAAGCCACACCGAGTTGTACGACGGCCGGGAACATCGCGAGCACGACCAGCGTGACCGGGATGATCTTCGCCGCAGTTCGGCGCCCCAGCCCGAACGCGGCCCGCAGGCTCTGCAGGTAGATCGCCCGGCTCGCGTGCAGCCGGCCGAGGCGCACACCGTCGTAGGTTCGATACCCGAGGTCGTAGATGTTGCCTGCGGCTCGCTCAGGCGATGGCTGCGACATCGCTATCCTCCGCCTCCACCACCGGCCTGAACAGGTCTTCGAGGGTCTGGCGCCGCTGTTCGATGCGAACCAGCCCGAGCCCCATGTCCGCCACTGTGTCGCGAATCAGGTCGTACAGCCCGTCGTCGGTGAGCCCGAGGAGGATCGAGCGCCCCTCCACGCGCACCGGGATCCCCTTCGACTCCAGTACCGCCACGAACTCCTTGCTCGGCGGTTCGACCTCGACGGCGAGCACCTGCGTCCGCGCCGTGAATTCGGCGATCGGTGCCGACCGCACCAGCCGCCCGGCTTCGATCACGACGAGGTGGTCGCACACCCGCTCGATCTCGCCGAGTAGATGAGACGACATAAGGATCGAAATCCCGAACTCCCGCCCGGTCCTGCGTACCAGGTCCAGCATCTCGTCACGCCCCGCCGGGTCGAGCCCGTTCGTCGGCTCGTCGAGCAGCATCAGCCGTGGGTCGTGGACCAGCGCCTGCGCGAGCTTGACCCGCTGCTTCATGCCCGTCGAATAGCCGCGCATCTCGCGGTACCGCTCTTCGAACAGCCCAACGTGCCGCAGCGTCTCCGCGGTTCGCTCCCGGGCGGCGGTCGGCGGCAGGCCACTCACCTGCGCCATGTGCGAAACGAAATCCGTGGCCGTCATGTCGAGCGGCAGGCAGTCGTGTTCGGGCATGTAGCCGACAAACTGCCGCAACTCCGGTCCCTGCCGGGTGATGTCGAACCCGAGGATCTCCCCGGACCCGCTCGTCGGCTCGAGCAACCCGAGCAGGATCTTGATCAGCGTGCTCTTCCCGGCGCCGTTCGCGCCCACCAGCCCGATGATGCCCGGCTCGAGTTCGAGGTCCAGGCTGTCGAGTGCCGTGACCGACGGGTATCGCTTTGTCAGCGACTGTGTGGTGAGCAGCGCCATCGCGGCTAGCCTACCATCCGCGTGCTTGCGCGACTCAGCCTTTGGTTGGAGCCGGGTTCAGGACTCCGGCGCAGCGTCCCAGAGTTGGCCCTGCGGCGGTTGCCCCTGCTCAGCGAACGGAATGCCGAGGTGGCGGTACGCAGCGGGGGTCGCGACCCGTCCGCGCGGCGTTCGCTGCAGAAACCCGAGCTGCAGAAGGAACGGCTCGTACACGTCCATGATCGTGTCGGACTCTTCGCTGATCGAAGCTGCGATCGTCTCCAGCCCGACCGGCCCGCCGCCAAACTTCTCGATGACGCACCGCAGCACCGCCCGGTCGGTTTCATCGAGCCCAAGCTCGTCGACTTCGAGCAGTTCCATCGCCTTCCGGGTCGCGTCGAGCGTCACTTCGCCGTTCGCGCGCACCTGCGCGTAGTCGCGAACCCGCCGGAGGATCCGGTTCGCGATGCGCGGCGTCCCCCGCGACCGCCTCGCGATCTCCATCGCCGCGTCGTCGGGCAGATCGACCCCGAGAATCGCCGCCGAGCGCTTCACAATGGTCGCGAGCGTCGGTGCGTCGTAAAACTCGAGCCGGTACACCGACCCGAACCGGTCCCGCAACGGCGCGCTGACCATCGCGTAGCGCGTCGTCGCGCCGATGAGCGTGAACTTCGGCATCGCCAGCCGTACCGACCGCGCGCCCGGCCCCTTCCCGATGATCAGGTCGAGCGCGAAGTCCTCCATCGCCGGGTAGAGGATCTCCTCGACCGACCGCGCCAGCCGGTGGATCTCGTCGATGAACAGGATGTCGTGCTGCTTCAGGTTCGTGAGGATGGCCGCGAGGTCGCCGGGCCGTTCGATGGCCGGCCCGCTGGTGGTGCGAATCGCCACCCCCATCTCGTTCGCGACGATGTTCGCCAGCGTCGTCTTGCCCAGCCCCGGCGGCCCGTACAGCAGCAGGTGGTCCAGCGCATCCTCGCGTTGTTTCGCCGCTTCAATGGCGATCGCGAGGTTCTCCTTCACCCGGTCCTGCCCCGGGAACTCGTCGAGCGCGCGCGGCCGCAGCGAACGTTCGACCTCAGCGTCGTCGACGCTCGCCGCGGGCGAGACAAACCGTTCCTCGGGTGGCATCGCGGCTAAGGGTAACAGAGGCAGCCGCTCGGTCGTTCGCCGGGCGCCGCGCGCCTCAGATGTCGCGAACACCTTCGACAATGAGGCCTGCCGCGACCACCACCAGCAACGCCGCGAGTAGCCGCGCCACGGCATCCGCGGCGACTTCGCCGCGGCGCAAGGGCGCCACGGTGAGCGCGGCCGCAACCGCCAGCGGCACCACCGCCGCACCGAACGCCATCCCGGCGCCTTCGTCTGCGCCGTAGCTCAGCGCGGCGATGAGCCCGGCCGGGCTCGCCAGCAGCGGGATGGCCAGCGGGAATACGGCATCCTGCAGCCCATCTTCCGACGGTGCCGCCGCAACGCGCGCCCGCCAGAGCGCGAACACGCCCGTCGTCCCCATCACGATGCCGGCGGCGATCCGGAACGTTTCGGGTGCGACATCGAGGAAGTCGAGCAGGCTGTCGGCGACTGCCGCCGCGAAGAGGTACAGCACCCCGGCGATCGCGAAGCCCACGGCGGCGACCACCAGCCGCTGTCTCGAACGCGAATCGGCAAGGTCCCGCGCGGCGAGCGCCACCGCGGGCGGATTGATCGTGGCGAAGAAGATGACCAGCAGCTGAAGGTAGTCGCTCACTCGCCCTCCCGCCGGGCGATAATGTCCACGCTGCGGATGAGCCCCGAAAGGGCGTGCTGCTGGTCGTCCATTCGTGTCACTCCTTCGGTAAACCAGGCGCCCTCGAGGAGTTCCGGCCGCGCACCCTCGTGCGCCTCCTCTGCGGTCACCTGGCGCTCGTACAACATCCCCGCGCCACAGGCCGCACGTTCGGCGATCTTGTCGCGCATGTCCGCCATCCTCGGGTCCGTCTCCGCGAGCAGCCACAGAGAGGTGAGCCCCTCGACCCACGTCCCCATACCCGCCGCGCGGGCCTGGCGGCCGTGCCACAGCTCCGACCACCAGCTCTCCGTGCGCTGCGACTCGGCGCGAATCAGCAGCCCGAACCGCTCGGCGAGCCGGCGCGCATACGCCAGTTGCTCGTCCGAAAGCGGCCAATCGGCCATCTCCGAAAGGCCGTACGCGGCCCACTGGTCGGCCCACGGCGGGAACTTCAGGTTCTCGACGTCGTCGCGGTGCAGCGCCAGGTAGTCGGCCACCTTGCGCGCCGGTTCGTCCCACCCTTCGCCCGGGAAAATCTCGTGCATCAGTGTCAGCGCCCAAAAGGCCTCGCCCGTGGCGTACTTCGAACGCTGGTTCGGATTCGGCTGTCCCGTGGCCGGGTCCCACAGTTCGAGGAACGCGCCATCGTCGAGCTGCAGGACGAGCATGAATCGCGCGAGGTCGCGCATGAGATCGTCGTACTGCGGGTCGCCGGTGGCGATGCGGCGCTGCTCGAGCCCCGCCAGCATGAGCGCCGACGCGCCGAGCTTCACGTTCCCCGTGTACGGGTCGCGCAGCGCCGCCCAATCGTCGTGCCGGATCAGGTTCTCGATCATCCAGCCGAGGCCGCGGTCGGCCGTCTCCATCCCCGACAGGTCGCCTTCGGCCGCCAGCTGGTACAGCGACATCGTGACGCCCGCGTGGCGCACGACGTTGTAGCCGCCCGGCTCGACGTTCGCTTCCCGGTCGTATTCGTAGACGTACCGGCCGTCGGGGAGTTGCGCGCGTTCGATCCACCGCGCCGCGGCGACGGCCGATTGGTGCGCCATGTCGGGCGTGATTGGCGGGCAGTGCTCAGGCGGGATGACAATGGCGCGCAGCGCAACGGCGCCGACTGCCCACAATCCGAGGGTTCCCGCCAGTCCCTTCAACATCGGCGCGAAGCATACGCGAAGCTGAATAGCGGACCAGTCGGAGCGGGCGAACAGCGACCGTCATGTGCGCAGGGTAGGAGCGCACCAAGGCCAGCAGGTACCGGAGAGGAATGAAAATCCCGCTCTAGGCGACGAAGCGCATCAGCAGCACAGCCGCGTAGAGGGTGGCGAGGACGGCGGTTGTGTGGATGAGCGTTGTCACCGTAGTTCCCTTCGACGTGTTGTCTACAAGTAGAACGCATGTAAACCGGAAAAGGTTCCGCCAAAGGGCTGATCTTCACAGTCAAACAGGCCCTCGGTATGAGGGCCTGCTGTCCGTTCGCCTGTCCCGCCGCTGATTAGCCGTTCGCCGCCTTGGCGCTCAGGTCGACCCATTCGGTCGCGCAGTCGAACACGCGGCCGAAGTGGAACACGAAGGACTCGATGACGTCGTTCATCGGCACCTGCTTACCCACCTCGTGGCTCATGCTCGTCATCTCGACGTCGGCCATGCCGCACGGGTTGATGAGGTCGAAGTGGCTCATGTCCGGCTCCACGTTCAGCGCGATGCCGTGCATCGTCACCCCGCGCCGCACGTTGATCCCCAGCGAAGCAATCTTCCGGTTCTCGACCCACACGCCGCGGGCGCGTTCTTTCCGCTCGCCGCGGATACCCCAGTCGGCCAGCACGCCGATGACGGTCTCTTCGAGCCCCGCTACATAGTCGAGCACGCTGCACGACCAGCCCTTCAGGTCGACGATGCCGTACGCCACCAGCTGTCCGGGCCCGTGGTACGTGATGTCGCCGCCGCGCTCGGTCTGCACTACCCGGATGCCGTAGTTCGAAACCACCTCCGGCGCGACGCGCAGGTCCGGCTCGGGGTGGCCCCGGCCCAACGTGAATACCGGCCGGTGCTCCGTCAGCAGCAGCGAATCGACGCCCTGCCCGTTTCGGCGCTGCGCCTGTAGCCGCTGCTGCAGCGTGTGGACCTCGTCGTAGTTCGTCGTACCCAGGTCATAGACCTTAATCGAGCGCTGGTCGCTCATCTCAATCCTCCCCTGTTGCTCCCGGCGGAGCGTCGGGCCCGTATCGCCAGTTTAGGCGGCGAGCAGTGCGTATGGCGCTTCGAGCAAATCTCGTACGCGTGCGAGGAACCACGCGGCCTGCCCCGGTGCGACCATCGCCGGGTCGTACGCGAGCGTCAGCACGGTCATCGGCGCCGGGACGAGTTCGTTCCCTTCGACCACCGCCAGCTCCCGCACGGCTCCCACCGACAGCGCCAGCGGCCGCCCCTCCGTGAGCTCCGGCGATCCCTCGTCGATGCCCCACTCCGCGAACGACACGAGTTCGAACCCGTGCTCGTCTTCGGCCGGTGCGCTCCAGCCCGCCGACAGCGCTTCGACCGCCTCCCGGAAGGGCGTCGAACTTGCACCGCCAAGCACGGTGCTCCGCGTGCCTTCGCGTTCCGGCACTACCAGCGCCACGCTGTCGGACATCCCGGTTTCGACCAGCGCTCGCCCGGCCGCCCGTACGAGCACATCCTCATCGCGGGGCTCGATGGGCTGCCATTCCCGCGCCAGTTGTGCGCACATCTTGCGCACTTCGCGGAGGTCGACGCGTGTGCGCAGGTACTGCACGTTGGCGGCGGCCGTCGCCAGGTTCACCGCGAACGCGTCCATCGCCTCGTCCCCGGCCGGTTCGTCGCTGACAGGGCTCTCGTTGCTTGGTTCGAGGTCCTCCGCCCGGGTGACGCCCGGCGCGAACGGCGCAACGTCGAAGTACCGCCGCGGGTCATCGCCCGGTTCTTTCACCGGCGGCTCGCCGTCGCCTGCCACCGGCGCGGTCTCGAAAGCCTCCTCGATCTCCGTGCCAGCCTTCCACTCTCCTCCGACACGAAGGTCGTCGCCGATGACCGGCGCCCAGGAGCTGTCCTCGTCCGGTATCGGGGGCGGCTCGGGCAGGGTGTTTCGGCGAAGCGGAAGAATCGGTCGAGGCTCCTCCTCCCGGGCCTCCTCCGGCGCATCTTCGGCCGCCGGCAGGGTGTCCGCGACGCTGAACTCCTCACGCGGGACACCCTCATTGGATTCCCATGTGTGGCCGGCCTCGACCTGGGACGCCGCCTCCGTTTCGAACAATGGCTCGCCGGCTTCGGCCTCCGTTTCGTTCGTTCTGGCCGGCTCGTCGAATCCCTCCGGGACTCGTTCGCCCGGCGCGAGCACCAGCGCGACTACCTCGCCTGCTGTGACGTGGTCGCTGCTCAGCGCCCGATGCCGGACGATGCCGTCCGTTTCCGCTTCGACGTCGACCGTGACGTACTCGCTTTCGAGGCAGAAGACCAGTTCGCCCGCGCTCACGGTCGCCCCGTCCGGGCAATACCAGCGCGCGATGCGGCCCGACTTCCACCCCATCCCAAGGTTCGGGACGGCGACTTCACCAGCCATGACGCGTCTCCCCGTCCGGGCTCACCGCCCGGGTTCTATTTCTAGTGACGGCAGCGAGACCGGTTTCGGCAGGGTCTTCTTCCTTCGAACCGGAATTTCGCACTGGCCGGTTACGGACCGGTGACCCCGGCGCGGGCTCGGCGGTCCTGTGAGCGTTAGAACTTCGACAGAAGGGTGAAAGGAAGGTCGAAACCCGGTTTCCGGAAAGTGGATATCGAGTATCCTGCTCGTTGATGAAGCGCTGGATCTTCACGGCGATATTGGGGGTAACCCTGTTGGGGGCCGTCGTCGCGGCCGGAGCACGCCCATCTCCTGGACCCGCCACTGCCCACGAGGTCCATGCACTCGAATTCGCCGTGCACACCCCGGACGGCCGCCCCATCGCCCTACACTTCACGGTCCGCGCAGATTCAGTTGCGGACGCGCATAGCGCGGCACGCGCCGCGGCGCAGCAACTGCTCCCCGAAGTTGACCTGGACGTCGCCGAGGGACGCGCAGAAGCCGCCTACGCGTTCTGGTCCCATACCTGGCGCCTCGACCAGCTCCCCGTGCCGGTGGCGTACAACCCGGCTGGTGCGCCCGTCACCGTTACCGAGGACCACATCACCGCGGGCATCCAGCCCTGGAACGCGGTCGAAACCAGCGCCTTCCGCATCACCTACACCGGCCTCACCGACAGGACTCCTGGCGCGTACTCCGGCGATCTGGACGGCCAGAACACCATCGGCTGGGCGAACCTCGACTGCTCAGAGGGCTGTGTCCTCGGCGTTGCCGCCGCGGGTGAGGGCGAAGTCGACATCGTTTTGAACAGCAACCCGGTCGCCGGCCTCGGCGATGGCGCTGGTTTCAGCGTCGACACCGGATGGGTCGTCCTCCACGAAGTCGGGCACCTCGCGGGCCTCGAACACTCCTGCGACCCTCGAATCGAAGGCGACTGCGAAGGCGAGGAACTCGACGCCGTTATGTACCCGCTCTACCGCGGCGGCGTGCGCTCGCTCGGCGCCTACGACATCGGTGCCATCTCGGCGCTCTACCCCCGCGCGGAAGAGCCAATCGCACCTCCCGCCGGCAGCACCGACCCCGACTCTCTGGTCGAACTCAACCGCGGGTGGAATCTTGTCGTGCTCCCGCCGGGTCCCTTGGAATCGACCGCCCGCGCGCTGCGCTGCGTCGACGCCATCTACGCGTTCATTGATGGCGAATGGCGGGTCTGGCTCCGCGATGCCGCACCGAGTCTCAACACCCTCACCGTCGCAGAAGAGGGCATGGGCTTCTGGCTCCACTCGACGGGTACCTGCGGACTTTCGTTCACCGCTGTTTCGTGAAACCTGCTATCGATTTGCTCGGCCGGTGCTAGACTCATCCGAAGCGATTGGAGGACGCGCGTGGCGGGCGACACACCATTCGACTACGGCATTTGCGTTGGCGATGCCGGCGCCTGGACTTCGGCACTGTCGGTACTCGGGTTCGAACCCGAACCGGTGACTCAATCGGCCACGCCGGCCGGGGACCCACTAGGAGCGCTTCACAACCCCAAGAGCGGTCAGCGGATTCGCCTCTACCGTCGCGAGGGTCCGCCTCCGGCCGGCCCGGCTGAGGGCGATGTCAGCATCGGCATCCCCGTGGAGGGCGATCCCCACGAGGTGCTCGAATCACTCCGAACAGCTGCATCCTCCCTGCCCTTCGGCGCGGTTGAGGACCTCCCGAAGGAGAAGGGACTCGCCGTTACCGTGGACGGCCAGCGGCTCATCCTGACGTCACGCCGCGAACCCTTCACAGTCGTCCACTACTCCGACGGCGCCTGGCACGAGGTCCTCGAGTTCTACGAGAGCGTGCTTGGCTTCTGCTTCTTTCCGCTGCCCGACCGGGGCAACGCCGTTCGCACCCGGCTCGAGAATGCGCTCGGCAGGGTCGACCTCGAAGCGAGCCCCGACACGCCGGCACGGGACAGCGCTTCCACCCGGCATTTCCGCCTCGCGAACGCAAAGCTCGACCAGGCCGAGGAGAATCTGCCCGGTTCGCGACACGGGCGCTGGGTCGAACCCCCGCGCGACGGGCGCGCCTGGATCGAAGGACCGGCGGGCGAAGTTATGGAGGTTGTCGGCCGACCGGCGTCGGACAAATAACACCGGATGATGACCGAAGGGACCAGCCCGGCCACCGTCGAATCCGAGACCCCGGAGAACTCGCCGTCCGCGGACTCGTCCACCGAAGCCGGTCCGGCGGTCCCCCAACTCGACGATCCGCCCGGGTCTGCTGGCCCCGTTCGGAAGGTTGTCATGGTCGCCCTGGTGCTTACCGGGTCCATCCTCTCGGGGCTGGCGGCTGCGCGATTCATCGCCCAAGACAACGGCGACGCTGTCGCAGTCGTCGAAACGCCAACGCCCACCCCGACGCCAACCGCCACCCCGACGGCCACCCCGACCGCCACCCCGACGCCGCTCGTTACGCCGACGCCTACGCGCCCGGCGGGCGCTGCGCCGTCTACCGGCAATCCGCCGCCACAACCGCGAGTCCCCGAACCAGCGGTGCCCACTCCGACGCCACCGCCCGCGACCGCGTCGCCTACAGCCACGGCCCCATCGCCCGTCACTCCTACGGAGCCGCCCACCCTGGAGCCGACGGCGTCACCAACCGAAACGGAGACCGCTGCCCCGGGCACGCCCGGCGCGGGCACGCCCACCGGCACAGCTACGGCGACAACGGATAGCTAGGACGCCCGCGCGAGCGACGCCTGGTTCGCCAGGTATTCGACGGCGTTGCGTACGAACGCCTGCTGCAGGTGCGTCAGCGGTTCGAACTTTAGGTGGAGCACCACTCTCGTGCCGCGCTCGCCCACATCGACGACCCCGCACGGGAGCGTGGCGCTGTACCCGAACAACTGCAGCCGTGCCTCGACTCGCCTCCCGGCCGGACGCTCGCCTACCTCGATGGCCGCCCCGCCCAGCGAGATGTCGAGGATGCGCCCGGAAACCCATGCCTGTGCGAGCCGGGAGCGCACCTCTGCCGGGGCGACGACCGGGTATCGCGTTTGTCCGCGCAGGTCGAACGGGTGGAAGCGCGTTACCAGCCCGAACAAGCCCAGTCCGCTGTGGCAGCCGAAGTAACGGGCCTTCGCGACCAGCCGGTTCCCGATTTCGCCCGCCACGAGCATCACCTCCGTCTGGGGTTCGATCGGGAGTGCGGGCTGTGCAATCTGCACGGAAACGCCACCCCCATGAATCGCATGGAGCCTGCCCCGCACGTTCTCGGGGCTGCTTCCTCGCCAGATCACGCTGACGGGCTCGCCGGGCGCTGGTACTTCACGCATGTATCAGTACTGTCGGCAAACCCGGCGCGAGAGACAGGGTTCCGCCCCCTGCTTCCGTGGCGATACGATGCATTCGTGGGGGAACGACCGCCGGATTCTCGCCTCACCGTCCGCAGGATGGACGAACGTGATATCGATGCGGTCACGGCCGTCGAACGCGTTTCCTTTGCCCACGGCTGGCCCCCGACGGCTTTCCAGCGCGAACTCACCGCGAACAAACTCGCTCGCTACGTGGTACTCGAATCCGGCGCCGAGCAGCCGCGCATCATCGCCTTCGGCGGCCTCTGGCTCCAGCTCGACGAAGCCCACGTGGTCACCGTAGCGGTCCACCCCGATTTCCGGCGCTCGGGGTACGGGCTGGTAGTCGTTCGAGCACTACTCGACCTTGCCCGCAACGAAGGGATTGACGTCGCCACGCTCGAAGTGCGGGTTTCGAACCACGCCGCGCGCCAGCTCTACCGCAAGTGCGGCTTCTACGAAGTCGGCGAACGCAAGCGCTACTACACCGACAATGGCGAAGACGCGGTCATCATGACCACCGAGTCATTCGACTCAGCGGGCTTTCAGCGCCACTACCAGCGCCTCGCTGCTGAAGTCGCTAACCGCTTCCCAGCCCTTTGCTCGCTCGTCCCCTGACTCGCAGTTCGCTATCGAACACCGGCGTTCGCTGCCGAACCCTCGCCCGCCTTCGCTACGGTGGGGTCATGGCCGAACAGCTGGTGTACGACAGCATCGTGGTTGGCGGCGGCCCGGCCGGCCTTTCGGCAGCGCTCCAGCTGGCGCGTTTCAATCGGCACGTGGTCGTGTTCGATAGCGGCATGGGGCGCTCGACCTATCACCAGGTGAACCACAACTACCTTGGCTTCCCCGGCGGCATCAGCGTCCGGGACCTTCGCGACCGGGCCCGCAAACACGTCGAAACCTATCCCGTGGCGTTCATCGACGAAGCAGTCGTCGATGCGTCTCGCGGCGAGGGGGTGTTTCACGTCCGAACCGAGAGCGGCGGCGAGTTCTTTGGCCGCACGATCGTGCTCGCAACAGGCGTCCGCGACCACTTTCCGCTCTTCCGCGACTGGGAGGAGTATGTTGGCCGTTCGCTCTTCTGGTGCATCACCTGCGACGGCTACGCGACGCGCGGCAAGCGCATCGTCATGGTGGGGAACGACGCCGACGCCGGCGTCACCGCACTGCAGTTCCTCCAGTTCACGAAGGACATCGTGATGCTGACGAACGCACCCCACTGCGAAATCGGCGATGACGTCGTCGCGGCCCTGAACCGGCATGGCATCCCGGTCATCGTGGAGCAGATCAGCGAGGTCCGCGGCCACGCGGGCATCCTCGGGCAGCTCGTCCTCGGCGGCGGCGACACCCTCGACCTCGATTTCCTTTTCTCGCTCCAGGGCAGCACCCCGAACAGCGAACTCGCCGTCGGGCTGGGCCTCGACCTGAGCCCCCAGCAGTACATCCTCGCGAACCAGGACCAGCAGACGAACGTCCCCGGTGCGTTCGCTGCCGGCGATGTGACCCGCGACCTGGCACACCAGGTAGCGACCGCGGTGCACGAGGCCCTGACGGCAGCCACGGCAGCGAACTACTATCTGTACCTGCCCGATCAGCAGCACGAGACCTACCGGCGCTAGCCTCGCCCGCCGCGGGGTCCGCTTATCGGGCCATCACGTAGGCGTGGTGGTGACAGTGGCGCATGTCCCGCGGCTCTACATCCCCCAGCGGCTCGCACCCGGGCCGTTCATGCTCGACGCCGAGCGCTCACGGCGCCTCTATTCGGTCATGCGCCTTCGCGACGGCGACGAATTCCGGCTCTTCAGCGGTGACGGCCGCGAATGGCGCGCCACGGTGCTGAGCGAAGGGAAGACCGGCCTCCGCTGCGAAGTGCACGAAGTCGTACGCCAGGAGCCCCGGCCGGCCCGCACGATCGAACTCTGGTGCGGCCTCGTTCGCCCCAGCCGGTTCGACTGGGCCATCGAAAAGGCGGTCGAAGCCGGCGCCGATGTCATCCGGCCGCTCCTTTCCGACTACAGCGCGCGGGGCGATGGCGGTTCACGCCAGAAGCACGACCGCTGGCACCGCATCGCGATCGAGGCCGCGGAGCAGTCCGGCCGCCTCTGGGTGCCCGTCATCGCCGAACCCGCGCGGTTCGGCGATCTCCTGGCCCGTCTTCGCGGGCCGCTCGTCCTCGCCGACCCGGGCGGTATGCCGATTCACGAGGTCGTCCGCCTCCTGCCGCCGTCGGGCGGCGTCACTGTCGCGGTCGGCCCGGAAGGCGGCTTCTCGCCCGATGAACTGGCCCGTGCACGCGCTGCCGGGGCGCTCCCCTTGCGGCTCGGGCCCAACACGCTGCGAACCGAGACCGCGGCGGTCGTCGCGACTGCAGTGCTGCGCGCGTTCGAATAGCCACCTGCCTACAATCTTTCGCAGCAGTGCCAATGGAACTGAATAACCACGTACCCCCGGCGATCCTTCGCGAGATGCAAGAGGTGGGGCGCGACCTCTATCGCCTCGCCCTCGTCACCAGTCACGGCGGCAATCTCTCCGTGCGCGACGGGAACTCGATGTGGATTACCGGGACCGGCACGATGCTTGGTCACCTGCAGGAGCGCCACATCGCCCGCGTCCACGCCGACGGCTCGCACGAAGGCCCGCCACCCTCGAGCGATACGCTCCTCCACACGACCATCTACGCGCTCAATGGCGCCACGGCGCTGGTCCATGCTCACCCGCGCCATGCCATCGCCCTCTCGTTCGATACCGACTGCTTCGTTCCCGGCGACCTCGAAGGCCAGCTCCACCTGAAGCAGGTCCCGGTCGTCGAACCCGGTGACCGGCAGGTCGAGCAGATCGCGCACCTCCTGCAGGCGAACCTCGTGGTGCTGCTTCGGGGCCACGGCGCCTACGCCCGCGGCCAGTCGCTCTGGGAAGCGCTGCACTGGATCACCGCGCTCGAGGAGAGCGCGCACATCGAAGTCATTCGGCGAAGCATCGGGTCACGCTGACACGGTGCGAACCGGCCGCTCGGGCGGTACCATCCGCCGGGCCATGCTGTTTCCGCGCGAAACCGTCGATGCGATCGCGGCAGGCAGAGTAACGGTCGCGTTCCGTAAGTGGCGGCGGCCCACCGTTCGTGCTGGCGGAACGCTCCAAACCCCCGCCGGCCTGCTCGGCATCGAAGCGGTCGAACGGATCGAGGAGTCCGATATTACCGACTCCGACGCGCACGACGCGGGCTATCAGTCGCGCGACGAGTTGCTCCGCTGGCTGCGCCGGCGCGACGAAGGGGAGCTCTACCGGGTTCGCTTCCGGGTCGCTGGCCCCGATCCGCGCATCGCCCTCCGCAACGACACGTCGCTCGACGCCGATACGTACGCCGGGCTCGTCGCCCGCCTCGACCGCCTCGATCGGTCCAGTACGCATGGCCCGTGGACGCTCGACACCCTTCGGCTCATCCGTGAACGCCCGGCGGTGCGTGCGGCCGACCTCGCCACGCACTTCGGCCGCGAAACGCTCCCGTTCAAGGCGGACGTCCGCAAGCTGAAAGCCCTTGGCCTCACCGAAAGCCTCGAGGTGGGGTATCGGCTCTCGCCGCGTGGCGAAGCACTCCTGGCGCGCCTCGAAGGCGACGGCTAGTCCGCGTCGCCGTTCGTAAACACCGGCAGCTGCAACGGCTCCGAAGACTCAATCTGTGCCCGCGACTGGACCGCGCCCAGGCTCGTCATCGCCCGCGAGGCCTGGTTCCGCAGCTCATCGCGCGAATTGCCGAGCATCGTGATCGCCCGCGAGAACCGTCCTTCGATCTCCTCCTGTAGCGCGCGTAGTGACTCCTCCGCAGCCGCGATGTGCGCTGCGAGCTTCTCGACGTCGATATCGCGCGAGGTTCGCAGCACCGTCTGGAACACCAGCAGCAGGTACGGCACGAACATGCTGTACCCGACCACGACGACCGAGTCCCGCATGCAGTCGGCCTGCACGGCCGCGCAGAGCTCGAACACCGCGTCCGGCACCACCGCGATCCCGAAGTTCACCGTGAGCTCCGGGTGAAGGTATTTGCGAACCTCTCTCGCTTTTTCGCGCACCGCGGCTTCGATCTGCGCCTTGATGCGCGCCTGCTCTGCCGGGTCCTCTGTGCCGAGGAACTGTTCGAGCAGCCCCGTTGCCGGCCACTTGCTATCGATGGGCAGCACAAGGTCGTTCGGCAGCCGCATCGCGAATTCGCACGTCCGGTTGCCCACCCGGAAGTTTCGCTCCTGCCACTCGGGCGGGAGCTTCGAAAACACCACATCCACCAGGTTCTCGCCCGCACTGCCCTTCGCCGCCGTCCCCGCGATGACCTGTTCGAGCCGCCGAATGGCCTGCGCCGTCTCGTGTTCCAGCGCCTGCCGTGCTCGCGCCGCCGCCTGCAGGTCCGTCAGCCCGTCGCGCGCCTTCGAGAGTTCGCCGCGGATGCTCTCCGTCGCTTCCCGCAACCCCGTCGCGAGGGTGTTCGCCTGCGCCAGGTCCCGCTGAATGTTCCCGACTGCAGTGCGCGTCTCGGACTGGTTCTTTTCGACCAGCGCGACCCGGTCGCTCAGGCCCCCGACCTTCTCCGCGATGGCCGCTGACTGGACTTCGAGGTTCTGCAGCGCCCGAGTCAGTTCCCCGAGCGGCAGCGGGGTGTCGCCAGGTGGCGCGGCGCGGCGTTGATTCTGAACGAGCGCGACGGCCACAAGGGCGGCGACACAGACAAGTACGACGACGAGCAACACTTCCACGAGCCGATTCTACGTATCGGCCGCGACAAGTCCCGCCGCGTTTGGCACAGCGCTCGTCGAATTGGCAGCTCTCAGGGGAAGTCGCTGCCGGGAACCGCGTCCGGGTCACGCACCAGCTCTTCCCATCGGCGCGCGATTGCCTCCATCGGCGCTGGCGGCGGGGTCCACGGCATCCCGCGCACCACCACCCCGCGGTTCGGTTCGTGCTCGACCAGCCCCTCGGATTCGAGCCGCCGGAACGCCTCCCGCACGGGCGTCTGCGACACGCCCCACCGCGCGGCCACCTCCTCCTGTCGCAGCCGCTCCCCCGCCGGGATATTCCCCGAAAGGATCGCGCTCTGCAGCGCCTCGTACACGATGTCGGCCTTCGTGCGTCCGCGGCTCGGCTGGGCTGTCATACGGGAAAGGATAACCCGTGTGAAAACGGAATGGACGACCTTTCGACCTACAGGAAAAGGGCCTCCTCACCTACCGCCCGGTCGTGCGCACGATATCCTGAAGTCATGCGCGCACTCCGTGGTCTTCTCCTTGCGTTCGGGCTCTTCGCCGCCGCATTCGCACTGCACGTCGTCGCCGGTGCCACCGACCAGGGGTGGCTGTTCTCGATCGCCGTCGGGATCATCTACTTCCTGGTCACGGGCTTTCCGTTCGTCGCCACCGTCCTCGCCGGCGCACCACTTGCCGAAACGGAACGGCGTGTGCTCCTTGGGGCGGGCGCCGTGGTGGGCGTCGTGTTGACTACGGGCGCCTACTGGGCCGCCGCTGGCCGCGAGTTCGACTGGTGGGTCATCCCCGCAGCATTCCCGTCGGTGGCGATCGTTAGCACGGCGCTGTTCCTGTTGGCACGGCTCTGGCCGCCCCTCGCGCCACGAACCGGGATGCCCGCCGGCACCTCCAGCCGGTAGCTCGTTTGCCGCGCTCCCGGGACGCCTGCTAGATTCCCTGCGGCTGTTATCTATCGTTCGCCAACGAATCTACTAACGCAGGAGTCTCGCCATGGCCCGTCGCCTTGCGCTCTCCATCGGGTTTACCCCCGATCCCGAGACCGCCAAAGAAGTCATCCAGCGCGTCAAGATCGCCGAAGAGGTTGGCGTCGAAGCCGTGTTCACGGCCGAGACCTGGGGCCGCGACCAGTTCTCGCTGCTCACCCGCCTCGCGCTCGAAACCAGCAAGATTAAGATCGGCACCGGCATCGCCCCGGTGTTCGGCCGCTCGCCCGCCGTCCTGGCCATGACCGCCGCCACGCTCGACGAACTCTCCGGTGGCCGCGTCATCCTCGGCCTCGGCACGTCTGGTTCGCGCGTCATCGAACACTGGCACGGCGAACGGTTCGAAAAGCCGCTCACGCGCCTCAGGGAATACGTCGAGATCATCAACCTCATCGTGAGCGGCGAGAAGGTCTTCTATAACGGCGAGATCTTCAAGCTCGAGCGCGGGTTCAAGCTCCTGTTCGAACCGGTCCGCAAGCACATTCCCATCAGCATCGCCTCCATCTCGCCGAAGTCGATGCGCGAGGTCGTGGGCCCCGTGGCCGACGCCTGGGAGCCGCTCTATTGGCCGAAGTCCAAGTTCCAGGAAGGCAAGCAGCTCATCGCCGAGGCCGCCAAGGCGGCCGGCCGCCCGGAGGACGCCGTCGAGTGCTGGGCGAACATCACCACCGTGATCGAGCCCGATCTCGAGAAGGCCAAGCGCATGGCTGCCGGTCCCATCTCCTGGTACGTCACGAACATGGGCGACTTCTACCACCAGATGCTGACTCGCAACGGCTTCGGCGAAGAGGTCGCTGCCATGCGCAAGGCGGCCGAGAAGCATAAGCCGCTGCCGTTCCAGACCAACGACGAGATCATGGCCGCGATGGGCGACCGCATGCTCGACGAGACGGCCATCTATGGCGATCTCGATCGCGTGGCCGCCGGTCTTGAAGAGTTCCGCCAGCTCGGCGTCGACATGCCCGTCATCTCGATGCCGCAGGCGAGCGGCAAGGAACTCGAGAAGATCCTCGGCACGCTCGTCGCCTGATCCCGCTCCTTCCCCGCTGCCCGCGAGGCGCGGCGGTGGCAACGAACCAACGCTGACGCGGCCCCGGCATCGCCGGGGCCGTGTCAGTTTCGAATCCGAATCCGCCGCCGCGTGGTTCCAACCTGCGACCTTCGACGAACCTGCCCAGGGACGCGGACGACGCGGCCAATTCCGACTGAAGCCGCCAAACCTACCATCCGTCCGCCTGCCGCCGCCGCGGTCGACTGACAACCCTGCCCGATTCCGTTACCGTAGCCCCACACGGCCCCATCACAGCACATGGGCTGGTTCGGAGGCGTCCGATGACAATGCGCTATCGCTACTCGATGTGGGACGGCACCCAGGAAGTGCCAGAGATTGGCGCGGATGACATCCTCGACAACCTCACCGACGACCTGATGAACTTCGGCGACCTGCAGCACGCGCTGCGCAACCTCATGCAGCGCGGAATCCGCAACCCGCAGGGCCAGCGCATGCAGGGCCTCCGCGACCTGCTTCAGCAGCTCCGCCAGCAGCGCCGGCAGCAACTCGACCGCTTCAACCTCAACTCCATCTTCGACGACATCAAGCAGAAGCTCGACGAAATCGTCGAAATGGAGCGCAACACGATCGATCGCCGCCTCGAAGAAGCACTCGGCCAGCAGGGCGACCAGGACCAGCAACAGCCCGGTCAGCAGGGCCAGCAGCAGCCTTCGAACCAGCAACCCGGCCAGCAGGGGCAGCAGCAGCCCGGACGGGAGGGCGGCGAACAGCAGCCCGGTCAGATGGGCCAGCAGGGCCAGCAGCAGGGCGGGCAGCCCAACGAGTTCGCCGAGATGCTCCGCAACATCGCGAACAAGAAGAAGGACTTCCTCGAGCAGCTGCCCCAGGATGTCGCCGGCCAGATGCGGGAGCTCCAGAACTACGAGTTCATGGACCCCGAGGCCCAGGCGCGCTTCAACGAACTCCTCGAGTCCCTGAAGAAGGCCATGCTCGAAACCTTCTTCAAGGACATCTACGACCAGATCAAAAACATGTCGCCGGAAGACCTGCAGCGCATGAAGGAAATGGTTCGCGACCTGAACCAGATGATGCAGGACCGCATGGCTGGCAACGAACCCGACTTCGACCAGTTCATGCAGAAGTACGGCGACCTCTTCGGTGACAACCCGCCGCAGTCACTCGACGAGCTCATCGCCCAGATGCAGCACCAGATGGGCCAGATGCAGAGCCTGCTCGATTCGCTGCCCGGCGATATGCGCCAGCAGCTGCAGGACCTGCTCGCCGACAAGGTCGGAGACCCCGAGCTCCAGCAGGCCCTGAACGAACTCGCGCAGAACCTCGAGTACCTCTACCCGATGCGCGAGCTCCGCAACCAATACGCCTTCCGCGGCGAGGAGCAACTCGACCTGCAGGCCGCCATGAACCTCATGGAGCAGATGCAGTCGATCGACGAGATCGAACGCCAGCTCGAGCGCACCCAGTACGGCGGCGACATCGAAGACGTCGACGCCGACAAGCTCGAGGACCTCCTCGGACCGGAAGCCCGCGAGACACTCGAGCAGCTCAAGAAGTTCCTCGAGGTGCTCGAAGAGGCCGGGTACATCCGCAAGAAGGGCAACGGCTACGAGCTCACGCCGCGCGGCACGCGCAAGATCGGTCAGCGCGCCCTCGGCGAGATCTACCGCCAGCTCAAGAAGGACAGCTTCGGCAAGCACGAAATCCGCGAGGGTGGGCGTGGCGGCGATCGCACCGATACCACCAAGAAGTACGAGTTCGGCGACCCGTTCTACCTGGACATCCAGAAGACCATCATGAACTCGATGTACCGCGAGGGCCCCGGTCTCCCGATTCGCCTCCAGCAGGACGACTTCGAGGTCGCTCGCACCGAACTCCTCACGCAGACCGCGACTGTCATCATGCTCGACTTGAGCTGGTCGATGGCGCTACGCGGCAGCTTCCAGGCGGCGAAAAAGGTCGCCCTCGCGCTGAACAACCTCATCACATCCCAGTTCCAGCGCGACAGCCTCTACATCATCGGCTTCAGCGCCTACGCGCGGGAACTGAAGGCCGACCAGCTCCCATACGTCCGCTGGGACGAGTCGGTCCTGGGCACGAACATGCACCACGCGCTGATGATCGCCCAGTCGCTGCTCTCCAAGCACAAGCAAGGCACACGGCAGATCATCATGATTAGCGACGGTGAACCCACCGCGCATCTCGAGCGCGGCCGCAGCTACTTTGCCTACCCACCGAGCCCCATCACCATCCGCGAGACGCTCAAAGAGGTGAAGCGCTGCACCCAGAAGGGCATCACCATCAACACCTTCATGCTCGACCGGAACTACTACCTCAAGGAGTTCGTCAACCAGGTCGCGCGTATCAACAAAGGCCGCGTGTTCTACACAACCCCCGATAAGCTCGGCGAGTACATTCTCGTTGACTATGTCGCCAGCAAGCGAAAGAGGCTCGCGGGTACGGGGTAGAATCGCCGGGATTCCCAAAACACATTCGGCCCGCCACGAATCCGTAGCGGGCCGAATTCTTTCCGATTTAGCGGCCGAAATGATCATGAAATGTAGCGTGCGAGCGTGATATGCCATCACGTACTGCGCACCCGCACGCTTCTTGTAGTACGCAAGGAGACACTCATGGGCATCCTGACCTGGATCATTTTCGGCCTGATCGCCGGTGCCATTGCGCAAGTCCTCCTCCCGGGTGACGACCCCGGAGGCGGAGGCTTCATGGGCATCGTGATCACCATCATCATCGGGATCGTTGGCGCATTCGTCGGCGGCCTCATCGGGAGCGCACTCGGCTTCGGCGGTGTCGACGACTTCGACATCGGCAGCCTGCTTATCGCCATCCTTGGAGCCATTGTGCTCCTGGTGATCTGGCGCCTGATCGCGAGGCGTACCATCGAGCACGCGTAAGGGAGGCGCCTCGCTGTAGGCGCCTCCCGGATCGTAGGCCCCGCCAGGGCGAAGCGAGGACCGTCCAACCACCAGGGCGGTCCTCGCAGTTGTCTGCCCCGCTGACTGCATCGTGTTGCCTGCTATCCTATGGCCCGCACGGGGACCCTCCAGGGCCCCACGCAGGCGGTTTTCAATGCTCCTCGCCCTCGATATCGGCAACACCTCCATCCATATCGGCCTCTTCTCGGGCCAGGACCTCAAGGCCGACTGGCGCCTCGGCGTCGAGCGCGAAAAGTCAGCCGACGAATACGGCGTCCTGCTCTGGACCCTCATCGGGACACAGGGACTCGGCCCCGACGACATCGACGCGTGCATCATCGGATGCGACGTGCCACCGCTGATCCCCACGTTCGAAACGGTGTGCCGCCGCTACTTCGGCGTCGAAGCTCTCGTCGTTGGGCACGGACTCCGGACCGGCGTCCGCATCCTGTACGACAACCCGAAGCAGCTCG
This sequence comes from uncultured Anaerolineaceae bacterium, assembly GCA_964632355.1. Taxonomy (GTDB): domain Bacteria; phylum Chloroflexota; class Dehalococcoidia; order Tepidiformales; family Tepidiformaceae; genus JALOAP01. Next base: position 80,811 of record CAZWBW010000001.1, read on the forward strand.
GCGCAGACCGCATCGTCGACGCTGTCGCTGCTACGAAGCTGTACGGCCCGCCGTTCATCGTCGTCGACTTCGGAACAGCCACCGTGTTCGATGCCGTGAACGAAAACGGCGACTACCTCGGCGGCGCCATCGCCCCGGGTATTGGCATCGCCTCCGAAGCGCTCTTCAGCCGCGCCGCGATGCTCTACCGAGTGCAGCTCGAACACCCGCCCGCCGCAATCGGCAAGAACACCATCCACGCCATGCAGTCCGGCATCATCTTCGGCTACGTTGGGCTGGTCGAAGGGCTCGTGCAGCGGTTCAAGAAAGAGCTCGGCGGCAACCCCACCGTGATCGCCACCGGCGGCTGGGCGAAGCAAATCGCCGCTGAGACCGACTGCATCGACATTGTCGACGACGACCTCACCCTCACCGGCCTCCGCCTGATTTACGAGATGAACCGCCCATGAGCGACGCAGCCTCCGCCCGCTTGCCGCTGGACGGCCGTCACATCGTGCTCGGCGTCACCGGCTCCATCTCTGCGTACAAGGCCGCCGACCTCGCCAGCAAGCTGCGACAGGCCGGCGCCGCGGTCGAAGTCGTGATGACGCCCGCGGGAACGAAGTTCATCTCCCCACTCACCTTCCAGTCGCTCACCGGCCGCGATGTGGTGGTCGACATGTTCACCGCGAGCGAACCCGAGGCACACGTCGAGGTGGCCCGTCGCGCCGATGCGCTCGTCATCGCGCCCGCTTCGGCCGACTGCATCGCCAACCTTGCATCCGGCCGAACTCCCGACATGGTCACCCTCACCGCCCTCGCCACAAGAGCACCAGTGCTCGTCGCGCCCGCCATGGACAACCAGATGTGGGAGCACCCGGCCACGCAGGCCAACGTTGCGCTGCTGAAAGAGCGCGGCGTCGTGTTCGTCGGTCCGAACGAAGGACGGCTCGCCACCGGCCGGGTTGGTCTCGGCCGGCTCGCCGAACCGCTCGAGATCCTCAGCGCCCTCCGCCAGCTCCTGGGCAGGGTTGACGGTGACCTTCGCGGTCGAAACGTCGTCGTGTCCGCCGGGCCGACGTACGAACCCCTCGATCCCGTTCGCTTCGTCGGCAACCGGTCCAGCGGCAAGATGGGCTTCGCTATTGCCGAAGCCGCCCGCGACCGTGGCGCCGAGGTGACCCTCGTCCTTGGGCCCGTCGCACTGCAACCGCCCCACGGCATCCGCGTGGTTCGCGTGGAGACTGCCATGGACATGCTCTGCGCGCTCGAAGAGGTGACCGCGAATTCCGACGCGCTCGTCATGGCCGCTGCGCCCGCCGATTTCCGGCCCGAGCACCCCGCCGATCAGAAGCTGAAGAAGCAGCCCGGCCAGGACACGATGACGGTCTCGCTCGCCAAGAACCCCGACATCCTCGCGTCACTGCCCGCCGGTGGCGTTCGTGTTGGGTTCGCGGCCGAGACCCACGACCTCGCGAAGAACGCGGCAGCAAAGCTCGCCGCCAAACGCCTGGACTTCATCGTGGCGAACGACGTGACGGCGGCAGGGAGCGGCTTCGGCACCGACACGAACCAGGTCACTATCTTCTATCCCGACGGCCGCGCCGAAGAACTGCCGCTCCTCACGAAGTACGAGGTCGGCCACGCGATCTGGGATCGCGTCGCCGAGCGCCTGGCCCAAACGGCCTGAGCGCCCGGCGACTTTCGAGTACTCGACTGAACCGAGCCGCTAGTAGCGGCCCCCGAGCTTCTTGTGGTCCCAGCTGTACACGTTGACCGGCTTCACCCGGATCGTCACACGCTTCTGCGCCATCGGCGAAACCGATTCCGGCGTGTCCGTCGGGATGGGCATGCCCTGGTACTTGTTGCCGACCAGCGACATGATGCGCGCCGTGGTCTGAAGGTCGTCCACGATCTCCGCTTCGCCCTCGATGACCAGGCCCTTGAGCTCGTTGTACGTCTTCCCCGACTCGAGCATCACGGTGATCTTCGGGTCGCGCTTCAGGTTCAGCACCTTTTGGCTCTTCCGGAACGTGGTGAAGTGAACCATCCCGTCGACGACCACGTACCACATGGCCACCAGGTGCGGATACCCCTTGGGGCCGATGGACGCGACCTGGAGCGTCCACCCTTCATCGAGAAACTGGCGCTGTTCTTCTTCGGTCAGAGCAATCTCAGCACGACGGCTGGGCATGTGGCCTCCTGGAGCAGGTGTAAGATTCCCTAAGCCTACACGTCCCTGCCGGGACAGGCGCGGGAGGGAAGCCATGGCCGCATTCGAACGCGACGAGCGCGGGTACCACCGCGGCGAACGCGAAATGCAGCGCCGTTTCGACACCGTGCGCCTGGCCGACCGCCTCGCCGATGTCACCAGGCACGCCGTCATCACCGCATCCGATCGCGCCTTCATCGAAGCGCGCGACCACTTCTTCCTCGCCACCGCCGACGAAGGTGGTAACGTCGACTGCTCCTACAAGGGCGGCGACCCCGGGTTCGTTCGCGTCATCGACGACCGCCACATCGCCTTCCCGAGCTACGACGGCAACGGCATCTTCATGAGCGCCGGCAACCTCCTTTCGCATCCGAAGGTCGGCCTGCTCTTTATCGATTGGGAGCGCGGCTGGCGCATGCGTCTCAACGGCGTCGCCAGCCTGCATTTCGACGACCCGCTCCTCGCCGAGTTCCCCGGCGCGCAGTTCATCGTTCGCGTCCGCGCCGAGGAGGTCTTCCCGAACTGTCCCCGGTACATCCACAAGATGCAGCTCGTGGAGCGATCGAAGTTCGTCCCCCGCGCGGAATGCGAAACGCCCGAGCCCGAATGGAAGGACCACTTCGAGGATGTACTCCCGGCCGACCAGCAAAAACGCCGCGCGGCGAAGCGAGACGCATCAGGGTGACCCAGCCGCTCGTCCCGCCCATCGACCGGCCCGTGAACCTGGCGGAGTACGACCCGGACTACACAGCTGGCCTCGATAAGCGCGAGGCGAAGGACGAGTTGCAGGACCTGCGCAAGCGGATCGACGAACTCCAGAGACTGCTCTACGCCGACGGGCGCTTCGCGGTGCTGGTGCTCTTCCAGGGCATCGACACCTCCGGGAAAGACAGCACCATCAACAGCGTGTTCCAGGTCGCGGGGCCCATTGGCTGCTCCGTGGTGAGCTTTGGCCCACCCACCGATGAGGAACTCGCTCACGACTACCTCTGGCGCTACCACCGGCATACGCCTCGCCGCGGCCACATCACCGTCTTCAACCGTTCGCACTACGAAGCGGTGCTCGCCGAGCGCGTCCAGGGCATTGTCCCGCCCGAGGCCTGGCGCCGCCGCTACGACGAGCTCAACGCGTTCGAGCGCTACCTGTCGCAGGGAACCGTGATTCTGAAGTTCTTCCTGCACATCTCGAACGACGAGCAGCGCGAACGCCTCCAGGCACGCATCGATACCCCTCGGAAGCGGTGGAAGTTCAATCGCGCCGATCTTGAAGAGCGCCGCCACTGGGACGACTACATGGCCGCCAGTGCCGACATGCTGACCTTCTGTAACACCCGGGAGGCGCCGTGGTGCATCGTCCCGGCGAACAGGAAGTGGGTGCGGGACCTCTTCGTTGCCCGGACCGTGGTCGAGCGCCTCGAACGGCTCCAGCTTCGGTACCCGGAGCCCGAGGCGGGCATCGAAGGCATCGTCGTCGAGTAGCGTTGGAGTTGCCCGCGCCGTCGTACACTTCGCCCATGACCAGCACCCGGGGCGCGGACGAACGAGCGGAACGGCATCGGGTCGAAGAACTGCTGCTCGACGAGATTACCGACCAGCTCGACCGAACGCGCCGCCTGCTCATGGGGAACCCCGAAGCTGCCGCGGAGGCCGCCCTCGCTCGCGCAGGCCGCGAGCAAGAGGCCGAACTCCGCATCGCCGCGGAGCTCGCGGTTACGGAGCCGCTCGCAGATCCCGGCCGGTTCCCGGAAGCGCACCGCCTCGTCGTACGCGCGCTCGAAGTGCTCGACCGCGAAGGTTCGCGGCATCCGCCGGCGCCCAGATTCGGTCCGCTGACGCCGCTCTTCACGTTCGCCATCGAATTCGTCGTCGACTACATCGTGAAGTCCTACGCGCGGGACATCGTCGGGAAGCTCCAGACCCTGTATGCGCGCCGAGAGGCGCAGTGTCCCCCTGGGCGTCCGGAGCGGCGGCAACTTGCCCGCGCGCGAATGGAGGTCGACCGCATCGCGCCGGGGTTCCAGGGTGGCGGTCTCGCCGCGCCGCTGCTCGTTGGCGCAGGCGCCGCGCTGCCCCTCCTCGCCTCGGTCACTGACTACCTTGGCGCGGTCAACCTCCGCAACCCCTATGTCGTCTGGGCCGGGCTCGCCGCGGTGTTCGTGGTATTCCTGTTCCTCTCGACCGTGTTGCTGCGTGGGGCCGCGGTAGCCCACCGCCGTTCGCGGCTCATCATGGAGCAGCCGCTCGCCGCTCTGTGGCAGACCATCGGCGCGGCCGGCAACCCGCCGGAGGACAAGAGCGTCATCATCGCCACCATCTCTGTCCTGCTGACCGCGCTCGTTTGGGTGGTCCTGCCCGTCGCCGCCGTGGTGGTGTTCGTGCTGGACTAACCGCGAAGCAGCTCGGTCAACCGGTCCTCGAGAACATTCCCGCGGATCGGCGCCTTCGCGACCTCTGCGCCATCGAGCGTGACCACGGGAATCTCGTACAGGTACCGGCGGTGTAACTCGTCGTCGGCCTCGATGTTGACCAGTTCCAGTTCGAACCCGAGCTCCGGAGCGAGCCGCCGCAACTCACCTTCGGCGTCGTCGCACAGGTGACAGCCTGGCCGTCCGTACAGGGTTACAACGGGACGCGCGCCCATCGCTCAGGCGGAAGCCGCTTGCTCGGCTTCCTGCTGGTCGCCCTCGCTATCGCCCCAGACACGCTCCGCGTACTCACGGGTGATCGGGCCCGGCCAGCGAAGGAAGATGCCCGCGAGGATGATCGCCGCGCCGACGATGAGGCCGCTCACGAGCTGCGGAATCGGGATATCCCAAAGCGTCTGCTCGTCGTTCCGGAAGAACGAGAGGAAGAACCGCATCACGCCGTAGAGCAGCATGTAGCAGGCGAACACCCAGCCCGGGGCCTTCAGCCAGCGCCGCGCAACGAACAGCAGGATCGCGAGGATGATGAAGTCGCCGATGAGCTCGTAGCCGCCCGCAACCGGGTGTACGGGATAGGTATCGCCGGGCGGCAGCGGGCCATTCGGGAACCGCTCGCTCGCGAACTCCCGGTACTGGGGGCTGTCCGGGTGCAGGTACTTCACGCCCCACGGGAGGTCCGTGCGGTCCGACAGGTGCTCACCGTTGATCAGGTCGCCGATGCGCCCGATGCCCTGC
>CAZWBW010000002.1:0-58582 GCA_964632355.1 uncultured Anaerolineaceae bacterium
CAGGCGTACAGGCCCGGGACATTCGTCCGGCCCCACGTGTCCGTTCGCACGCCGCCCATCAGGTAGTGCGCCGCGGGTGCCACGGGGATGGGCTCCTTCCGGATGTCGATACCCTGTTCCCGACAGAAGGTGTAGATGCCCGGGAACCGCGCCGCGAGGTCCACATCGGTGATCGCGGTGCAGTCGAGCCACACGTGGTCGCTGTTCGTGCGGCGCATCTCGGTCACGATGGCGCGGGCCACCACGTCGCGCGGCGCGAGGTCGGCGAGTTCGTGGTACCGCGACATAAACGCCTCGCCCTCGCGGTTTCGAAGCCGGGCACCCTCGCCGCGAACCGCTTCCGAGATCAGGAACGGCGGTGCCCCTTCGAGCCGTAGCGCCGTCGGGTGGAATTGGAAGAACTCAAGGTCCGCCACCTCCGCGCCGGCCATGAAGGCAAGCGCGACGCCGTCACCCGTCGCTACTTCGGGGTTCGTTGTGTGCGAGAAGAGCTGCCCCGCGCCGCCCGTCGCGAGCACCACGGCCTCGCCTTCGTACCGCTCGCGAGCGCCGCTCCGGACGTCGATGGCCTCCACCCCGGTCACCCGGCCGCGTTCGAGGACCAGCGCCGTCACGAGCGTGTAGTCGAGGATCGTGATGCCCGGCGAGAGGGCTGCGTTCGAAAGCGCCGTTTCGATCTCGGCGCCGGTGCGGTCGCCGCCCGCGTGGAGCACCCGCGCCCGGCTATGCGCAGCTTCGCGGCCCAGCGCCACCTCGCCGTCCAGTTGGTCGAACGACACGCCGTACTCGATGAGGTCGCGGATGCGCGCAGGAGCTTCGCGGCACAGCACCGCCGCGGCCTCTTCGTCGACGAGCCCGGCGCCAGCCGCGATCGTGTCCGCGAGGTGCGCTTCGACGCTATCGAGTGGCCCCACGGCCGCCGCGATACCGCCCTGTGCCCAGCGCGTGTTGCACTCGTCGATGCTGCCCTTGGTGAGTACGAGAACCGGCCCGAGCTTCCGCGTTTCGAGCGCCACGAACAGACCCGAAATGCCGCTCCCAATGACGATGACCCGCCATCGTTCACCGGCCACGAGGTGCCATCCCGCGGGGCGCCGCTGTCGTTCGCATGCGCGTCACCGACTTAGTGTACGTATGACACGAAGTCCCTGCACGTCCGGTCAAGCGCCAAACGCCCTCCGCCTAGTACACTTACGAGCACAGGTTCCTATCACCTGCCCACCTTTCGGAGTTCGCCGTTGGCCATCTTGCCTATTGTCCGTGCCGGGAACCCCGTGCTTCGCGAGAAGGCGCGCCGGGTACGGACCATCGACAAGTCCATCCACAAGCTCATCGACGACATGTGGGAGACGATGTACGACGCGCCCGGCGTCGGGCTCGCGGCGCCCCAGGTCGGCGTCTCGCTGCGCGTCATCGTCATCGATGTCGGCGACGGGCAGCCCATCGCCCTCGTGAACCCGGAGATTGTGAAGCGCTCCGGGGAGCGTCTGCTCGACGAAGGCTGCCTCTCCGTGCCTGGATTCCGCGGCCAGATCAAGCGCTCCGTGAAGGTGGTCGCCAAGGGCATCGACCCCTACACCGGGAAGGAAGTCCGCATCAAAGCCGAAGACAACCTCCTCGCCGAGGCGCTCGAGCACGAGATCGACCACATTAACGGCATCCTCTACATCGACTACCTCCCGAGCCCCGATGCCCTCATCCCCGTGCGCGACGCGCCGGAGGTCCGTGGCTAATGCGCGAAGGCGTCCGGCAATCGCCCCGTCGCAGCCTGGAGTTGGGAATGTGCGCATCGGTGTGATTGGCGGCGACCCCTGTAGCGAACAGGACAGCCTGCACGCGTTCGAAGTCGGCCGCGAAATCGGACGCCGGGGTCACCTTCTCATTACCGGCGGCCGCGGTGGCGTCATGCGCGAAGCCTGCCGCGGTGCCCGCGAAGCCGGCGGCACCACCGTCGGGATCCTCCCCGGCAACGACGACACCGAAGCCAACGAATTCGTCGACATCCCCATCGTCACCGGCCTTGGCCACGTCCGGAACGCCATCGTCGTCCGAACGTCCGAGGCGCTCATCGCCGTCGGAGGGCGCTACGGCACGCTCTCCGAAATCGCCTTCGCGCTCATCTACAACCGTCCGATCGCCGGCCTTGGGACGTGGCAACTCACCGACCCGGCCGGCGATTTCGTACCTGTCATCCCGTTTGAAACGGCCGCCGAGGCGGTCGATTACTGCGAGCAATTCGCCAAGGAGTAGCCCGTGTTCATCGAGGAGCTGACTGCCCGCGAAATCCTGGATTCGCGCGGAAACCCCACCGTCGAGGTGACTGCCTACCTGGACGACGGAAGTTCCGGTACCGCCGCAGTCCCGAGCGGCGCCTCCACAGGCGCCCACGAAGCCGTCGAGCTCCGGGATGGCGACCCACGGCGCTACGGCGGCAAGGGCGTTCTCAAGGCTGTCGCCAACGTCAACGGCGAAATCAACCAGAAGCTGAACGGCGTCGACGCAACCGACCAGCGCCTCGTCGACCGCATCCTCATCGAACTCGATGGGACGCCGAACAAGAGCCGCCTCGGCGCGAACGCTATCCTGGGTGTTTCGCTCGCCACTGCCGTGGCAGCGGCGAATTCGCTCGGCGTGCCGCTCTACCGCTATCTCGGTGGCCCGGGCGCGCATCGGCTGCCCGTTCCCATGTTCAACATCCTGAACGGCGGGAAGCACGCCGAAGACTCCACCGACTTCCAGGAATTCATGGTCATGCCGGTCGGCGCCGAGACGTTCTCGGAGTGGCTCCGCATGGGCGCCGAGATCTACCAGGCGCTCAAGGCAGTGCTCCACGACCGGGGCGCCGCGACATCCATCGGCGATGAAGGCGGCTTCGCCCCGTCGCTTCCCGGCAACGAAGAAGCCGTACAGGTTGTGCTCGAAGCCATCGAACGCGCGGGCTATAAGCCGGGCGAAGACGCTGTGCTCGCGCTCGACCCCGCTACCACCGAACTCTTCAGCAACGGGCAGTACGCACTCGCGAAGGAGAAGCGCGTCCTCTCCAGCGCCGAGATGATCGACCACTGGGCCAGCTGGGTCGAAAAGTACCCGGTTCGCTCCATCGAAGACGGCCTCGCCGAAGACGACTGGGCCGGCTGGGCCCAACTCACCGAGCGCATCGGCGCGCGCTGCCAGCTCGTCGGCGACGACCTCCTGGTGACGAACCCCGAACGCATTCGCCGCGCCATCCGCGAAAAGGCGGCCAACAGCGTCCTCGTGAAGCTGAACCAGATCGGCACCCTCACCGAAACACTCGAGGCCGTCGAAACCGCCCAGCGCGCCGGCTGGACCGCCGTTATTAGCCACCGCTCCGGCGAAACCGAAGACACCTTCATCGCCGATCTCGCCGTCGCAACCGGCGCAGGCCAGGTCAAGACCGGCGCCCCGGCCCGCGGCGAGCGCACCGCCAAGTACAACCGCCTGCTCGAAATCGAAGAGGAACTCGACCGGAGCGCCACATACGCCGGCTGGGACGCCATCAAGCAACTTGGCGACCGGCCAGCCCGCGACGAGTCTTCGCATAAGAGCCCTTCGTCCCACGCGCGCAGTAACCGCAGCCCGCGGACTCGCCACTGAGCCGGTAGACTGCGCCAATGCTTCCCGCCACGCGCGCGGCCGCCGACAAGCTCATCTTCGACTGCGCGAACATCGCCTACATCGCGAGCCTGTTCGACCGGAAAGCGCTCGAACGCCCGGTCGAACGGCTCGGGTGGTCTGTGCGGCAGGTCTTCGGGCACATCGCGCTCCAACTCGATTGGGCCGCTGACGCAGTCCCGAAGCTGCTCGCGGCCGATCCCAACGAGCGCGGCGCCGTCGATTGGGACGCGCTGAACGCCGAGTTCGCCCGCAAGGCCGAGGGTATGTCGCTTGTCGAGATCCTCGAAACGATGGTCCGCGGCCGCGATCGCCTGATCGCGCAACTCCTCGCACTCAGCGAAGCGGACCTCAATCGCAAGGTGCTCGGCGAAACCACGCTCGCCGACATCATCGAGTCCTGGCTCCCGCACATGGAGGAGCACGCGCTCGACCTGCTCGACGCCGAACCGGCCCTGCGCCGCGACCCGATGGTGCTCGGGTGGATCCTCTACGCTGACTTCCCCGGTCGGCCCGACCTCAACGAGCGGGTCGACCAGCTGTACGAAGAAGTCCGCGAATGGGCCGAAAGCGAATCCGACGAGGCCGAGGAGGACGACAATGACTCCTGAACTTCGAGCAGTCGTCGAAGAACTCGACGAACACCGCCGCCGCTTCGAGCAGTTCTGCCGATCGCTTTCGGAAGAACAACTCAATCGCCCCGTACCGAAAAGCACCTGGCTCGTTCGCGACTTCATCGCTCACCTGGCGACCATCGACGGCCCGGTCGCCGAGATGCTCCGCACCATCCGCGAAGGCGGCGATCCCGGTGTTCGCGATGGCGATGGGAAGCGGTTCGACGTTGATGGCTGGAACGACCGCCAGGTCGAGCGGCGACGCTCGCGGAGCGTCGACGAATTGCTCGCCGAGGCCGCCGAACGGCGTGCCGCCCTCAAGGAGCACCTCACTGCGCTGACCCCGGAGAACCTCGCGTCGACGATGAAGTTCGGTGGCGACAGCAAGCGCCCGCCTGCGGACGTCCAACTCCTCCGCTACCTGCAGGGCTGGTGCAAGCACGACCCGATTCACGTCGCCGACATGGTGCGGGCGCTGCCCGAAGCGCGGACGCCTGCTGTCGAGGAGTGGCTGAACGACCCGGTGATCGCCGGCTACCAGGCGATGATGAATCGCTAGCTGGAGGCCCTATGGCCACGCTCGTGCTGGTGCACAGCCCAATCGTCGGCCCTTCGACCTGGTTGCGGCTTGTGCCCGAACTCGAGCGCCGTGGCCACACCGTCCTCGTACCCTCGCTCCGATCCGCCGCCACCGGGCGCGGCCCCTATGCCGAGGCCTTCGCGCAGGCTGTCGTTTCGACCGTTGGCGCCGCTGGCGATGTGGTGCTTATCGCGCACAGTGGTGCCGGGTTGTTCCTTCCAGCGATTGCCGGCCGTCTCGAGCGCCTCTCGGGCTGCCTGTTCGTCGACGCGACACTTCCCCGGCCCGGTGAACGCTGGCTCGATAGCATTCCGGCGGAGTTTCGCGAGAGCGAGGCCTTCCGCGAAGGCGCATCTCACGGCGTGGTTCCCAACCCCTGGACCGCGCCGGACATGTGGCGAACCGTGGGCATTCACGACGAACCGCTCGTCGCATTGCTTGCCCGCGAAGCGATCGAGCCATCGCTCGCCCTGTACGAGGAGTCCATCCAACTCCCGAGCGGCTGGAAGAACGTGCCCGCGGCGTACCTCGCGTTCGTCCCGAACCCGTTCTATGCGCCGTTCGTCGAACGCGCTCGCGCGGCAGGCTGGCCCGTGCGCGAACTGCCCGGCGCCCACTTCGAGATGCTGGTCCGGCCGGCCGACGTTGCGGCCGAAATCGATGCCCTCGTGGAAGCCCTCTCGCCGGGATCGCCTGACGCCGCTCCCGGGTCCTAGAATCGGTCCATGCGCGTTTCTCCGCCACGGATCGTCCCGCAGGCCGCCCTCGCGCCGAAGCCGCCACTCACCTCCCCGAGCGCCGATGCCTACCGCCAGGCTTCATTTGTGCTCGGCGGCGACCTCGACCTCGTGCTGCGCGGCCTCGAGACCGAAAGTGCCATCGCCGAGGCATCCTCGGCGCCGAAGTTCCGCACGCAGCGCATGGTTTCGGCGCTCGGGCTCTGGTCGCGCTCGTGGCTGTGCCGCCTCGAAGCCCTCCACGCCGTCCAGTACGGCCATTACTCCGCTGCCCTGCCGCTCATACGCTCCGCGGCCGACTACCAGGCCGCCGAGCTCGCCCTACTTCGCTCCGGCGCTGAGGACTGGAACGAGTGGATCGAGCAGGGCGGCATCGGCAATGCCCACGACGTACACGCCATGGAGTTCCGCCTGCAGAACTTCCGCTCGGCCGAGGTGCTTGCCGATCACCCGGACCTCGGGCCGCTCTATCGCGCCGCGACCGATCTTTCGCTGCCCCACTTCGGCGCCACGCTCCTGCTGGCTGGCTCGGAGTCGACCGGCGATCGGATTCTCATGACCTTCGGCGACCGGGATTTCCACCTCGGGCTCGCCGAACTCACGCTTGGATGGCTGGCGTTGCTCTCCGCAGTCCAGCTGGAAACCGCGCTCGAAGCCGGGGACGTGTTCGCCATACCCGAGGACTCGAAGGCCCGCGACGTCATCGCCGAAGCCCGCGCGCTCGCAAGCGACGACGACCGCTGCCACATCGAGCGGATCGACCACGAGGGCATGTCCCGTTACCTGGTGCACAACTGGCGCCGGCAGCAGGGAGCTGCCCCCCGGCGGATCCTTCTCTGAACCGCCGCCAAGCCCGTTTCGCCGACCGATGCTAGCATTCAGCCGATGACGCGGTTCCGGTGGCTCCAGTTCGCGGCTGTCCCGCTGGCTGCCGTCGCGCTCGCCACATGTGGCGGCGGTGGCGGCGACTCGAAGGACAACGACACTTCGCCCGTTGTACAAACCGGCGAACCCCTGGACGACGACGCCTATCTCCGCGTCTTCTGCACCGGCCTCACGGAATACCAGGACGCTCTTATGACGGCGACCACCGTCGAGGAAATCGGGGAGGTTGTGGATCGCTACGTGGCGAGCCTGCGCGAGATCAACCCGCCGGACGATCTCCGAGACTTCCAGCAGCGCTACATCGAATACCTCGAGTCAGCGCGCGAAGACCCCACCTCGCTCACTGTGCTCCCGCCGCCACTCCCCGGAGAAGACGCGCGCGAACGGCTCCTCGCCAGGGTCCCGGATATCGACGAGTGCAAGTACCCGACCTTTCTCGAAGTGAGTAGTACCGAATAGGATTCTGCTCCGAAACGACACGTCCGCGTATACTGGTCGCGCCCGGATCCCCGGAAAGAAGGAGTACCGCACGATGCCCCAGCCTTATGCCTATTTCCGCGGCGAGATTGTCCCGCTGGAACAAGCAAAGATTGGCGTGATGACGCACGCCTTTAACTACGGCACGGCGGTATTCGAAGGCATCCGCGGCAACTGGAATGAAGAGCACCAGACGAGCTACCTCTTCCGCCTGCGCGAGCACATGGAACGCCTCACGCAGAGCGCCAAGATCCTCAACATGCAGGTCCGCGACTCGGTCGACCGCCTCTGCGAAATCGCCGTCGAACTCGTCGAACGCAGCGGGTACACCGAGGACGTGTACCTCCGCCCGATGGTCTACCTCTCCGGCGAGGTGCTCGGTGTTCGTCTCCACGATGTCGAGTGCGACACCCTCATCTACCTTTCGCCGTTCCCGGCCTACCTGCCCGAAACCGCGCGCTGCCACACGAGCACGTGGCGCCGCGTCCAGGACACCGGCATCCCGCCGCGCGCCAAGGTCACGGGTATCTACGTAAACAGCGCGCTGGCCAAGACCGAAGCTGTCCTCAACGGGTTCGATGAAGCGATCATGCTGAACGAAAACGGCCACGTGTCGGAGGGCTCGGGCGAGAACCTGTTCATGGTTCGTCGCGGCAAGCTCGTCACCCCGACACCCGCCGACAACGTGCTCGAAGGCATCACCGCAGCCAGCGTCGTCCAGCTTGCGGCTGATCTTGGCATCGAAACCGTCGAGCGCGAAATCGACCGCAGCGAGCTCTACATCGCCGACGAAGTCTTCATGACGGGCACGGCAGCTCACCTGACCCCGGTCGTCGAAATCGACCGGCGCCAGATCGGCGACGGCACCCCCGGGCCGATCACCCGGCGCCTCAGCGAGCTCTTCTACGACTGCATCCGTGGGAAGAACGAGAAGTACGCAGCCTGGTGCACCCCCGCACGTCTCCGCGTAGCCAACTAGGTCCGGTCACCTTCCGGCCGCCGCGCGCCCTCGGCGTTATCGTCGGGGGCGGGCTTGCCGTATGGGCTGCCCTCGTTGCGGGACTCGTCGCGAGAATCGCCATCGGCGCCCCTGTCGACTGGCGCACCCTCATCGCGTGGGTGGTCGCCGGCGGGATGTTGCTCCTCGCGCTTGCATTCGCGAACTGGACCTACTCCGTCGCGACCATGGCCTACACCATCGACGACGAGGCGCTGTCGATTACCTGGGGCTGGCGGCGCGTGGTAATACCCATCGCGACCATCCAGCGAATGATCCCCGGCCGGAACCTCGAGGAACCCCGCATCGAGGGCCTGAACTGGTGGGGCTGTCACGTCGGCCATGCCGAAGTGCAGCGCGTTGGATACACCATGGTCTACTCCACGCACAGCGCTCCTGAGGAGATCCTGTACGTGGTCACCAGCGAAGGCTCCTACGCCCTGACCGTCCTCGACCAGGCCGAGTTCGCTCGTGAGATCCAGACCCGCGCTCTTGCCGGGCCACCCGAGGACATCCCCCAGCGCGCCGTCGCCATGGGACTCGGCGCGATGCCCATCTGGCGCGACCGGCAGGCGCTCCTCACGGCCGCGTTCGGCGCCATCACCTGCATCGTGCTCGCCGCGTATGTGGTCGTACGCTACCCAGGCCTGCCCGACGTTGTGCAGCTCGAATTCCCGAACCTCGGCGGTGTCGCCCGGTTTAGCGACAAGAGCGAGCTACTGCGGATCGCCTATCTCGGCGCGGGCATCCTGGTCGTGAACACGCTCGTTGGCGTTACCATCCACGCCCGCGAACGTGCGGCCGGCCTCTGGCTGATGGCATCGGGTGGCTTGCTCCAGCTCGTGCTGCTCGCAGCCGCAGTCGTCGCGTTCGAAACCGTCTAGTTCGGCGCGATTTTCGAGAGCAGCCGGATCCCCTTGTGGATCTCCTTCTCGGTCACGCTCGTGTAGCCCATGAGGAAGATCGCGCCCGGCGGCGGCTCGGTGGTGTAGTACGACCGCGCGGAGTAGATGCCCACTCCCTGCTTTCGCGCCCGCGTGATGTACTCGTCCGCGTCGGCGACGTCGCGGATTTGCACCAGCACGTGCATGCCGCTCTCCGTGCCGGTGATGATCGCCCGGTCCCCGAAGTACCGTTCGAACGCGTCGAGCATCGCCGCCCGCCGCCGTTCGTACACCTTACGCATGCGCCGCAGGTGCCGTTCGAAGTGGCCTTCCTCGATGAACAGCGCCAGCACCGCCTGGTAGAGCAGCGCCACGTGGCGATCCGTCAGCCACTTCGTCCCGGCGAGCGCCAGCTGCAGCCTCCGGGGCGCGACCATGTATCCCAGCCGCAGCGCCGGCAGCAGTACCTTCGAAAGCGTCCCGGTGTACAGCACCCGGCCGCGCTCATCGAGGCCCTGCAGCGCCGCGAGTGGCCGTCCTTCGTACCGGAACTCGCTGTCGTAGTCGTCCTCGATGATGATCGCGTCGTTGGCTTCCGCCCACTGCAGCAGTTCGAGCCGGCGGGTAGCGGACATAACGGCGCCGGTCGGGAACTGGTGCGACGGCGTGACGTACGCCAGCTTCGCCCCGGCGGGTATCGCCGAAACGACGATCCCTTCGTCGTCGCAGGGCACCGGCAGGAGGCGCCCACCGTTCGCCGCAAACACCGTTCGTGCGCCCGGGTAACATGGCTCCTCGATGGCGACCCCGTCCCCTTCGTTCAGGAGCACCCTCGCGCTCATGTCCAGCGCCTGCTGCGAACCGTTCACGATGAACACGTCCTCCGCCGAGCACCGCACGCCACGGGAGCGCTGGAGGTACCGCGCCAGCGCCTCGCGGAGTTGCGGAAGCCCCTCCGTCGGCCCATACCCGAGGAGTTCACGCGGCGGGTAGTCGAGCACCCGCTTCGTCAGCGTTCGCCACGCGTCGATTGGGAACTCGTCGAACGACGGCGTCCCGTACCTGAATTCGTACGGGCTGTCGCCCTCCTCCCGGCGCATCCGGAGGGGGACCTCGCCGTGCACCACCCGCTTCCCGAACGCAGAGAGCGGCGGCTCGATCGACGGCGGCAGGGTGTCGACCGGCCGCGCGGTGGTGGGTGCCCGCAGTGAGTGCTCGGGAAGGTCGGGTGCGACGTATGTGCCCGAACCATGCCGCGCGGTCAGGTAGCCCTCGGCGATCAGTTGCTCGTACGCCTCGAGCACGGTGTTGCGCGCCAGCTTCAGGCTCGACGCAAGTGCGCGGGTCGGCGGCAGCTTTTCTCCCGGCCGAAACCGCCCTTCGAGAATCCCGGTGCGAATGGCCTCGGCGAGCCGCCGGTATGCGGGAGTACTGGAATCCGGTTCGAAGTCAAGGACGATGTCCAAAGTGGTCCCACAATATCACCGGAGAATGGCCGACGAGAAGAACCATTTCCGCGCATACGCTGGATCCAGGAGGTCCGATATGGAACTGCTCTGGGAATCCCCCTTGCGCGCTCTTCCGTCGTCGCTCCTCGCAGCGCTGGGCCTGCTGTTCGTCGTGCGGTCTGGCTTCCGTTTCCGCTTCAGCCATCGCCTGCCGCACGGGGCGCCCGGCAAGAACCTCGCGCTCATGCAGTCCATGCGCTTCGTGCTCGCTGGTGGCGCGCTGCTGCTCATCGCTGCCGGTTGGCAGTTCCACATCCCGGTGCTCATCGCCATCGGCGCCCTCGTCGGATTCGAAGAGACGATCGAGACCAGTATCGCGGCTCACGCACTCGCCGAGGAAAAGCGCCGCGACGAACTCGCGATGCGGCGGGTGCACAATGGCTGAGGTACGCCGCCGCGACTACGAACTGACCGACCGCGACCAGGTGCTCGCGTTTCTCGACGCGCAGGCCCACGGCTTCCTGGCGTTCGTTCGAAGCGATGGAAGCCCCGGGCTCGTCGCGTTGAACTTCGTCCGTATCGGTGATGACTTGTACTTCCACAGCTCACCCGAGGGCGAGAAGATGCGCTCCCTCGCCCTCGAACCGAGGGTCACCTTCATGGCCGCCGACGCCTTCTCGCTCATCCCTTCCTACTGGACCGACCCCGTGCTTGCCTGTCCAGCGACGCAGTACTACGAGGCGGTCGTCGTCCATGGCGAAGTGCGGTTCGTGCGTTCCCGCGAAGAGAAGGCCGCGGCGCTCCAGGCGCTCATGGAGAAGCTCCAGCCCGACGGCGGGCATGCGCCCATCTCCGCCTCCGATCCGCGCTACAGCAAGTCCCTCGACACCACGGCCGTGTTCGCGCTGCCGCTCACGGAGATGACGGCGAAGTTCAAGTTCGGGCAGAACCAGCCCGCGCGAAAGCGGGCCACTATCGCGGCGAACCTCCGGGATCGCTCCGGACCGCGTGACAAAGAAACAGCCGCCGAAATGCGGCGGCTCGGGTTTGTTGACTGAGCGAAGTGGTGGGCGGTACTGGACTCGAACCAGTGACCTCTGCGATGTCAACGCAGCACTCTAACCATCTGAGCTAACCGCCCACTCTGCCCCTTCACGATAGCGGTTTCGCGCTCTCTGCGCCAATGCCAGCCGCGAATTTCCCGGGCAATCCCCGGCGTTGGAAGCGTGCCGCGTTGCGCTACGCCAAAGCCCTTGGGCCCCCGGGCTACCGCGTCCTTCCGAGTCCCGAAAACCGCGTGCTACACTGCCGTCTTGATGGCTCGGCCCACCGGGCCGAAGGCCGACAGCAGAATAGTTGGCGACGACCGGGACGAGTAGCTCGCCGCCCTTTCCAGAGAGCCGCGCCATTGGCTGAAAGCGCGGCGCCAGGTGAGTGAACACCCCCCGCGAGCCTGCCGCGAGGCGCCCGAGAACGGCGATAAGCGCGCACGGTTGGCCCCGTTACAGGCCGCAACGAGTCCGCCCCTGCAAACCTCCACGGGCGGAGAAGTTGGGTGGAACCACGGCGCCGCGTCCCCGTCCCAGCGTTTGGGACGCGGGTACCATCCGGAGGTTCGAACCCATGCCAGTCCCTCTCGAAGAACACGTCGATCTGAAGTCACTCCCCAAGGAAGAGCGCCTCAACCGCATGCGCCACTCCGCCGCGCACGTCCTCGCGGAGGCCATGCTCGAACTCATGCCCGAGGCTGAACTCGGCATCGGGCCACCAATCGACACGGGCTTCTACTACGACTTCCGCCTGCCCCGGCCGCTCACCCAGGACGACCTCGAGTGGCTCGAAAAGCGCATGCGCAAGTCCATCGCCGGGAAGCACGAGTTTCGCATGGCGTCGCTCACCAAGGATGAAGCGAAGGAGCGCTGGAAGGACCAGCCCTTCAAACTGGACCTCATCGAAGACCTCGAAGAGGGCAGCATTACCCAGTGCACCCACGCCGGCTTCACCGACCTCTGCCGCGGTGGCCACGTGAACCACACCGGCGAAATCCCCTCGTCGTTCAAGCTCATGAACATTGCCGGCGCCTACTGGCGCGGGAGCGAGAAGAACCCGCAGCTCCAGCGCGTCTACGGCGCCCTGTTCGAAACTCAGGAAGAGCTGGAGGAGTACGAACGGCAGCTTGAAGAGGCCCGCCGCCGTGACCACCGCCGCATCGGCCGCGACCTCGAAATCTTCGATCTCTACGACGAAATCGGCCCCGGCCACGTCGTCTGGCTGCCTGCCGGCGCCACCATCCGCCGTGAACTCTCCCGCTGGATCGAAGACCTGGAGCTTGCGAACGGCTACCAGCACGTCGTCACCCCGGCAGTCGGCAAGGCCGAGCTCTATAAGCGCTCCGGCCACTACGACCACTACCGCGACGCGATGTACCCGCCGATGGAACGGGACGGCGAGGAGTACTTCCTCCGCCCGATGAACTGCCCGCACCACATCATGATTTACGCCTCTACCCAGCACTCCTACCGCGAACTCCCCATCCGGATCGCGGAACTCGGCAACATGCACCGCTGGGAGAAGTCCGGGCAGCTCACCGGCATGAGCCGCGTCCGCATCATGACGCTCAACGACGCCCACATCTTCTGCGCCGACACCGAACAGGTTGAGCAGGAGGTCGAAGGCGTCCTGCGGCTCATGGAGCAGGTCTACGGCACGCTCGGCCTGACCAAGTACAACTACCGGCTCTCGCTCGGCGATCCCGACGACAAAGAGAAGTACGTCGACAACCCGCCCATGTGGGAGAAGGGCGAGGCGCTCCTGCGGAACGTGCTCCAGAAGGTCGGCCTGCCCTTCTACGAAGCGAAGGGCGAAGCGGCGTTCTACGGCCCGAAGATTGACGTCCAGTTCCAGACGGCTGCCGGCAAGGACGAAACGCTGGTGACCATCCAGGTCGACTTCCACCTGCCGAACCAGTTCGGCCTCGAGTACGTGGCCGAGGACGGCAGCCGGAAGCAGCCCATCATCGTCCACCGCGGCATCCTCTCGACGATGGAGCGCATGGTCGCGCTGCTCATCGAGGAGTACGAGGGCAACTTCCCGCTCTGGCTCGCGCCCACACAGGCCGTCGTCGTACCGATCGCCGACCGCCACATCGACTACGCGAACGAGGTGGCCGAACAACTGCGTGCCGAACGGCTGCGCGTCACCGTCGACGCGCGCGGCGAACGCATGAACGCGAAGATCCGCGACGCGCAGCTCAAGAAGGTGCCGTACATCCTCGTCGTCGGCGACCGCGAGGCCGAGGCGAAGTCCGCGGCGCTGCGGGTTCGCGGGGGCGGCAACCTCGGCGCCATGCCCGTCGCCGACATCGTCGCGAAGCTCCGCGAGGAGCGTGACACGAAGGCACTGGCGCCCTAGAGCTCCGCAATTCTGGCCACCAAACGGAAGGCCCGGCGAACTTCGCCGGGCCTTCGCTCTCTGCGCCGAGAATCACGATCTCAGCACTCAGAACTGAGCACTAAGAACTCAACATCCGCTAGTCCAGCGCCGCGACAGCTTCGCCTTCGACGACCGTCTCGTCCTTCTGGTTCGTCGTCCAGACGCGGATAGTCGCCAGCTTCCGGCCACCCTCCTCTTCGATCTTCGTCACTTCCCCGTGCGCGGTGAGAGTGTCGCCCGGCCAGACCTGCTTCGTGAACCGCACGCCGTACTTGCGGAGCGCCACCGGGCCGAGCCAGTCCGTCAGCATCTTTGCCGTCAGGCCCATCGAGAACATGCCGTGCGCGAACACCGATGGGTACCCCACCTTCTGCGCGAAGGTGTCGTCGTGGTGCAGCGGGTTGAAGTCGCCGCTCGCGCCCGCGTACTTCACGATGTGCGTCCGAAGAATGTTCTCGATGACCACCTGGTCGCGGCGGTCGCCAACCTTCAGTTCCATCTCTACTCCCCCGCCTACTGCTCGACAGCCTTCTCGGTCTGCACGCCAACCATCCGGACGCGTACACAGAGCACGCCGTCCTGGTTGACGTAGTCGTAGATCTGCTCGCTGAACGTCAGCTTGCCGCCACGCCTGCCCTGCTTCTCCCACGTTTCGCCCGGGCGAATCGTCACGGTGAGCGTGTCGCCGGCGTAGATCGGGTGGAAGTATTCGTAGTGCTGCTCCGCGTGCAGCCCGCGGCCAAGCCCCCCGCCACCGCTTCCTTCGGACCGTTCCGGGCGCGGCTCCTTGCGCGGCCGCGTCAGGTCGAGCGCGTAGTCCGGCTCGTAGTGCGAACTGGCCCACGTGAACGTGGGCGGCGCCACGATGCCCCCGAGCGCCTTCGTCTCTGGCGCGTCCGGGTCGGTGTACTCGGGTCGAATGTCCTGGACCGCCCGCGCGAACAGCAGAATGGCGGTTCGGTCGACCGGGAAGGTGAACGTCTTCTCGGCCACGTTGGCCTCCTCTCCAGGTAATGAGCCGATCGTAGGTGTGCCGAATCAGCCGGCGCAAACCTGTGTCAGCCGTGGTGGCTCTCCCGCGCGCGTGCGACCAGCGCAACCACCGACGAGATGCCAACAAAGAGCACGCAGAACGCCGCCGCGCGCCGAACAGGGCACGGACCAATGGGCGTCGATATCAGCGATCAGCGCGCCCGGCAGGAGTCCGATGAGGCAAATGCCCAAACACACGCCCAGGATCGAAAGGGGCTGGCCCCCTGATTCGCGAGCACGACGGCCAGCATCGATACCAGGAGCGTTGCCCCGAGGATGGCCCAGTCGACGTTCCAATCGTTCATTGTCGAGGGTCCCATTGAGGTTGCGAGCGGATGGTACGTATCGGAGCCAACGAGCCGCAATCAGGTGGGCAGGAGCGCGAGCTGCTGGGGAGTGGGCGGTGGCTCAAGCGGGTTCGTGCGCCGGTCGCGAATGTCGAACTGGCTGAGAGCGAACTCAAATCTAGCGCCAAGGCGTGCCGCCTCGCGCTTGCTGAGGTACGGCCTTGTGTACATGCGCTCATACTCCGGCAGCAGCGCTGGCCAATCCTTCGCCAGCCGCTCGAGGAAGTACTCTCGCGTTCCCGGCCGAAGATCCAGCACCCGGCACCACGCGTACGCTGCGCCCGCGTCCTTTGCAGCGCGAAGGACCGCGGCCAGCTGCTCCGGCGCGTCGGTCAGTCCAGGCAGGATTGGCGCCACCGCAACCCCGGCCTTGATCCCGGCCGCCGTTAGCCGTTCGAGCGCACGAAGGCGCTGCGCCGGCGGCGCCGTGCCGGGTTCCGTTGTCCTCCACACATCGCGGTCGAGCGTGCCCACCGAGAACGTGACCTGCACCTCGACGAGGCGCGCCGCGTCCGCCAGCACGTCGATATCGCGAACGATCATGGGGCTCCGGGTCACAATCGAGAACGGCGTCCGTGCGTCAGACAGGGCTTCGATGCACCCGCGCGTCAGCCGATACTGTCCCTCTGCCGGCTGGTACGGATCGGTCGCGGTGCCGATGGCCACCGTCTCCCGTGCCCACGAACGCCGTGCCAGTTCGCTCCGCAACACTTCGACGACGTTCGTCTTCACGCGGATCGACCGGCCGTACGCCTCACCCGACGGCCGATCAGCCCGGCGTTCGAAGGCGCGTACGTAGCAGAACGTGCACCGATGCGCGCAGCCCATGTACGGGTTCAGTGACCAACGGAACGGGAATCGTTGCACGCGATTCAGGGCACTCCGGCAGGGCTCTTCGCGGTATTCCGGACGCATGGCCCCACCGTAGCCCCGGCGGGTGGCACCTCAAACCCCACCGCGTCACCCGCTGTCGCCATGCACGAAGAAGGGGCCGGGTATACCGCCCGGCCCCTTCGATGGTTCGTTCCTGTGCCGCCGGCTAGAGCTCGTCCGCCAGCAGCACGCCCGCCTGCTTGATCCGCTCGCGGTTCTCTGCGATGAACGGCAGCCACCACGAATCGAACTTCGACTCCGGCAGGCGCCCCTCGCGGTGCAGTGCACGAACCCGCTCCAGCTCCCCGTGGACGGCCTCCCGGAGTTCGTCCATAGTGCCGTTGTTCCTGTACACCCAGTCGGCTCCCGGGGCTCGCTTCTCCAGCGGAACCATTGCCTTGATTCGCTGGTCCGCCTCTTCGGGCGACATCCCGCGGGTTTCGACGAGCCGCTGCTTCGCGATCGGGTCGTCGACCCCGATGAGCCAGACCTGGTCGCACCAGCGCGCATAGCCCGGCTCCATCAGGTTGACCGCCTCCATCACCGCTAGCCCGTCCGCGGGCAACTCCTTGCGCCACTCGTCGATGACACCCTTGATGGCCTCGGCAATGGACCCGATGGCGGCCGTCAGCTTGTTCATCTCCTCGGGCTTACCGAATACCTTCGCGCCGAGCACCTTCCGGTCGATGTACCCGTCCGCGCCGATGACTTCTTTCCCGAACGCCGCCACGATGCGGTCGAACCCGGGCGTGCCCGGGTCGTAGAGCCGGTGCACGAGCTTGTCGCCATCGCAGTGCTTCGCACCCGCCTCCACCAGGATCTGTCCCACGGTCGATTTGCCCGCCGCAATCGTCCCGGCAAGGCCAATGATTAGGGCCATGAAGTGCTCCGAAGAAAAGTGCTGAGTTCTGAGTGCTTAGTCTGAGGTGTCCTCGCGCAACGCGACATCGTACAGGGCGGCCTCCTCCCGGAGCCCGCGCAGTTCGTCGGTGCTCATGGAGCGCTCAATGCTCGTTCGAAGGCCCGCGATGACTCGAGTGACTTCCTCGGCGTCGGCCAGCAGTGCTTCGAAGGTTCGGTCGTCGAAGTACCCAACGTCGCGGCCCGCATAGACCATGGAGCGGACCTCAGCCGCCGAACCCTTTGCTACCGAAAGGTATTGGTGGAATTCACGGCGCCGGTGCCGCTCGAATCCCTCCGCGATGTTGTTCATCACAGAAAGGGACGCACGCCGAATCTGGCCACAATAGCCCCAGTCCCTGGCGGCGGGACCCGACCGCGTGGCTTCGTACACAGCCTTGTTGAGAGCCCGCGCCTTCTGCCACGCGATCGAGTCCTCGAACCGCCTCATCTCACCCTTCGCCCATCAAGTGCTTGGCACTTAGCACTCAGCACTCTGGGCTTCGTTACGGGCGCTCATTCGACAGGATGATCGTCCCGCTCGCCGCGAACATGCCGCCCACGCCGTGGCACACGCTGATGCGCGCACCCGGCACCTGCGCCGGGGCAGTGCCGCGGAGCTGCCGCACGCTCTCCTGCAGCGCGTACATGCCGTACATGCCCGAATGCATGTAGCTCAGGCCGCCACCGTTCGTGTTCAGCGGGAGCTTCCCGCCCGGGCGCGTGTTCCCTTCCCAGATGAACTGGCCCGCCTCGCCGCGCTCCACGAACCCGAGGTCTTCGAGGCCGTAGATCGGCAGGTGCGCGAAGGCGTCGTAGATCATCAGGTGGTCGACGTCGTCGTGCGTGATGCCCGCCTCTTCGAACGCCTTCTTCCCCGAGACGCGGAACGCCTTCGACGTCGTGAAGTCCTCCATCTGGCTGATCATCGGCGTCTCGACACTTTCGCCGGTCCCAATGATGTACACCGGCTTCGTCGGGAAGTCCTTTGCCCGGTCAGCCGAGGTGAGGATGAGCGCACCGCCGCCGTCGGTCACAAGGCAGCACTCAAGCAGGTGGAAGGGGTAGGCGATCATCCGCGAGTTCAGCACGTCCTCGACGGTGATCGGGTCCTTCATCATCGCGCGCGGGTTCATCGCCGCCCATTCGCGCTGGACCACCGCCACCATCGCGAGCTGTTCGTGCGTGAGCCCGTACTCCTTCATGTAGCGAAGCACCGGGATGGTGAACACGCTCGGCGGGCCCGAGGGGCCAAACGGCGTTTCGAACTGCCCCTGCAACGACTGCGGTGCGGGGCCCCACCGGTTCGCCCCAACGCGCGACCGTCCGCTTTCGCCGTGCGTGATGAGGACCGTCGTGCACAGCCCTTCGTTGATCGCCGCTGCCGCATGCCGCACGTGCAGCATGAACGAACAGCCGCCGACCGCCGTGCCATCCACCCAGGTTGGCGTGATGCCGAGATAATGCGCCACGTTCGTCGGGCTTTCGCCCGCGGTCGCCACACCGTCGATGTCCTTCGGCGTGAGCCCGCAGTCCTTCAGCGCGTTCAGCGCCGCGTCGGCGTGGAGGCCGATCTGCGAAAGGTGGGGGATTACACCCAGTTCGGTTGTTTCAGCAGCGCCAACGATGGCAACGCTTCCGGGCTTCACTTCGCACCTCCAGCCGGGCGGAACTTCGGTAGCGAGATCTCGTCGCTCGCCTTCTCGAACGTCACTTCGAGCGGCATGTCCAGCGGAAGCGCTTCGGGCGTCTGTTCGACGCCGACGATGTTCGTCATCATCCGGGGCCCTTCTTCGAGCTGCACGACGGCGAGCGCATACGGCGCGTCTTCTTCGAACCCGGGCGCGGGCCGGTGGTTGATCACGTACGAATAGAGCGTGGCCCGGCCACTAGCGGTGAACCACTCGACGTTGCGCGACGCGCAGTTCGGACAGAACGGGCGTGGCGGGAAATAGACGTGGCGGCACTGCGGTTCGAGGCAGCGCTGAATGCGCAGCTCTCCCGCCCGTGCGCCATCCCAGAACTCCTGTGTTTCGGGGGTGGGTTTGGGAAGAGGTTTCCGAATCTCTGCCAAAGGTCCGTGCCTTCCTTCTGAGTCCGGGCGCGATATTCGCGTCCCGGCTCCGGGGGATTTGCGAACTGTGATCTACCTGCTCTTCACGTAAACGGCAAGTTTAGACCGGCAGCCGCCATCGCCCGTCCTGCCATGCCATCGACCCCACCGTGCGGCGTACGAGCCGTTCCACACTCAGGAGAATCCGCTCCAATGCCGTGAGGCTCGCTACGAGCTGCGGCTTCGTCGAACCAGGCCGCGCGAGCACACGCCGTGCCGTCGGCACGAACCGGGCCGGCCGGTGTTCCATGTCGTGGATTCTTTCGAGTGCCCCCTTCTCGTTCAGGAACCACTGCTCGTTGAGCGCGTACAACACCTGCACGAGCGCCGCCACCACCCGGAAGAAGAATCCGCTGCTCGCGAACACATCCTCGCGCTGTACCGGCGCCCGCGACACTTCGAGCATGAACCGCGCCTCGTACAGGTAACGCCCGATGATCGCCTCTTTCAGCTTCGGCGGGTACTGCGATACGAGCGCTTTCAGCGCCCCGATCACGTTCCCGGGGTCGTGTAACGGGACACACGTCGCGATCTCGCCCAGGTACATGAAGTTGTGGAAGGCGTGTGGGTGGCCCAGGTAGTAATCCGCGGTGATGCGCCCCTCCCGGCAGTCTTCGATGACGCTCGAAACTCGCTCGATGTCACGGTACAGCCAGTCCACGTGGCGCCCTTCGATCGTGAGCCAGGCGCCGCCGTTGACCCACGGA
This sequence comes from uncultured Anaerolineaceae bacterium, assembly GCA_964632355.1. GTDB lineage: Bacteria > Chloroflexota > Dehalococcoidia > Tepidiformales > Tepidiformaceae > JALOAP01. The sequence continues at coordinate 19,660 of CAZWBW010000002.1, forward strand.
CCCCACTGCCCGGGCTCTGTAACCGTCCCGGTTCGGTGCGAGTCGTCGAGTTCGGTCGCGAGTGTTTGCAGCGCCGCAGTGTCGAGCGGCTGCAACGGGTGGTAGTACAGCGCGATGTCCAAATCGGAATCGGGCCGGGCGGTTCCCCGGGCCTGGGAACCACCGAGCACCACCGCTTCGACGCCCGGGACCGTTGCCAGCGAGTCCGCAATGCGGCGGGCAAACGAAACGGCGTCCTCTGGCTCGCCTCTTCGTGACGCGATCACTGGTACACCTCGAATAGTGCCAGCCGGCGGAAGAGGGGCGCGGACGCCGGGTGTCGGTTAGAAGGAAGTTGGAGCGGGCGAAGGGAATCGAACCCTCGTCTCAACCTTGGGAAGGTCGCGTTCTACCATTGAACCACACCCGCTCGCGACTCTAATCCTAGCATTCCCGTTCTCAGAGTTCGAGAGGAGCCTTCAGCCTACGACCGTCTATTATGCCCCCACCATCACATCCGGAGGTGAGGCGTGCCTATCCCGAAAGAGCTCGCGCTGACTCCCGAAGAGCTCGACGAACTCATGCTCACGACCTGGAACATGCGTATCGCCACTATCGGCCCCGGCGACCGCATCAACCTGACACCGCTCTGGTTCGGCTGGGCCGGCGGCAACATCTACGCCTACTGCCGCGGACAGAAGGTCGTCAACCTGCGTCGCAACCCGACCGCAACCATCCTCGTCGACCGCAACGAACGGTTCCCTGAACTCCAGGGCGCGATGTTCCAGGGCAAGGCCACTGTACTCGAAGACGCCGAAGCCGAAGCCGCCGACCCCCACCTCGAGGAGGTTCGCTGGCAGATGGGCCGCAAGTACGCTGGTGGCCACGGCGAATCCGCTGAGCCGAAGCGCAACGACAGTACCGCGCGCGGCCGCAACTGGCGCTGGATTCGCTTCGAGCCCACCCACATCGTTACCTGGGACAACTTCAAGCTCCGGCGCTAACCCTGCACCGTGGCCGTCCGCGTGACTCTTCATTACAATGCGAAATCACGCGGGCACAGGAGGGCCAGGTGTACGGCTATGTCGGCTCGGTACTCGGCGAAAAGGGGCGACAGGTCTTCTCGATCAGCCCTTCCGCAACCATCCGCGAAGCGGTCCACGAAATGAACGAGCATGGGGTCGGCGCCCTTCTCGTGATGGAGGAGGGCCGCCCCGTCGGCATCGTGACCGAACGCGATGTTCTCCGGCGCGTTGTCGGCCCCGGGCTGCATGCGTCCGTTACCCGCGTCGCCGAGGTCATGACCACGGAACTGGTCACCATCCCCTCGTCGATGCGTGTGGAAGAGGCGATGCGCCTGGTGACCGAGCGCCGAATTCGCCACCTTCCCGTCGTTGACGACGGGAAGCTTTCCGGGATCGTCTCGATTGGTGACCTCATGCGCGTGGTAACCCTGCATCAGCAGGAGCACATCCAGCGCATGTCCGAATACATCGTGGGCGCCGAGGCCATTTCTGTTGGCCCCGGGGGCAGCCCGTCCTGATCGACGCCGTCCACGGCGCCCCGTCGTAAACAGAAAGCCTCCTCGATGCCCGCGTGATCGCATCGAGGAGGCCTTATACGCCCGGGGGATCCGGGCGCGTGTCTGTGTCCGGTTCGCGGTCCTGTCCTAGCGGCCCTTGAAGACCGGGTCGCGCTTCTCGACGAATGCCAGCGCGCCCTCGCGGTGGTCTTCGGTAGTGAACAGGTAGGCCAGCGCGTTGCCGATGTACGCGCCCATTTCCTGCATCGTGGCGTGGCGCGCCATGCGGAGGCCTTCCTTCATGTACCGCATCGCGATCGGCGGGTTCGCCGCGATCTTCGCCGCAAGCTCACGCGCTGCGGGCATCAGCTCTTCGTGCGGTACCACCTTCGACACGAGCCCGATGCGCTCGGCCTCGGCCGCATCGATGACGTCGCCCGTGAACAGCAGTTCCGCAGCCTTCGAAGGACCAACGACCAGCGGCAGCCGCCACAGCCCACCGAGGTCGGCCACCAGCCCGCGCTTGATGAACAGTTCGCCGAACTTGGCCCGCTCGGAAGCGATGCGGATGTCGCAGAAGAGCGTGAGGTCCATGCCCCAGCCCACGGCCGGGCCGTTCACCGCCGCGATGATCGGCTTGTCACATTCCAGAAGCGCTGCCGCAGCCGGGGTCGGCTTCGGCTTGATTTCCCGCAGCCGCGTGACGGTCTCGTCGCGCTTTTCTCCGAGCATGATCTGCTTGACGTCGTCGCCCGAGCAGAAGGCACGGCCCTCGCCCGTGATGATCAGGCAGCGAACTTCGGGGTCGCTGTGCGCATCGCGGACAGTCTGCTCCAGTTCCGCGTACAGCTCCCGGGTGAGCGCGTTCATCGCCTCCGGGCGATTCAGCGTGATGGTCCCGATGTGGTCCTGGATTTCGTAGCGAAGGATCTCGCTCACGGTGCACCTCCTATGGGTGCCGATAATACCGTCAGCGTTCGCTGCCTGCGCCCTCCAGCCGGTGCTGAGCCTCCAGGATTGTGTTCGCGATTTGACGCGCATTCGGATACGGCTTCCAACCGTCCGGCGTGTTGTAATACCGCGGCCCCGATTGGTACTCGTCCGGCTCCCGCTCGCCGTACTCCACATCCACGCCTTCGACGCGGATGCTCGGCGAACCGAGGAAGCGCTTTCGCTTGGCGTCCTCGCTATCCGTTACCTCGATGTACTCGACGTCGGCATCCACGCCGGTGGCCTCGATCGCCAGCCGCAGTGCCTCCTCGGCTTCGGCGCTCGGCCCCGTCGCCTTCGAATACAGGAACTGGATCTTCATTCAGCGCTTTCCGAATCGGGAGTTGTCCGGAGCCGTTCGAGGCGGGCCCACGCCTCAGCTTCGAATCCCAGGCTGCCCGGCGTGTAATAGTGTCGTTCGCCCAACTCTTCGGGCAAATACCGCATCCCCCGGGCGAAATGGTCCGGTTCGTGGTGCGCGTACCGGTAGCCCCTGCCATAGCCCATCTCCCGCATCAGCCCCGTTGGCGCGTTGCGGAGGTGCATCGGGACCGGCAGGTGCGAAGTGGCGAGCGCGTCCTCCCGTGCGCGCCCGTACGATTCCCCGACGCTGTTGCTCTTCGGCGCCAACGCCAGGTAGAGCGCGCACTCCGCCATCGGGTAGAACCCCTCGGGCATCCCCACGAAGTGCACCGCCTGCTGACACGCGGTCGCGATCACCAGCGCCTGTGGGTCGGCGAGCCCCACGTCCTCCGCCGCGAGGATGACCATGCGCCGAACGATGAAGAGCGGGTCTTCGCCGCTCTCGATCATCCGTGCGAGCCAGTACAGGGCAGCGTCAGGGTCCGAACCTCGCAGCGACTTGATGAACGCTGAGATCGTGTCGAAGTGGAAGTCGGCGGACTTGTCGTAATACGGCCGCCGTTCCTGGAGCGCCTCCTGCACGTCGCGGATCTCGATCGCCTGCCGCCCTGAGCCAACCGCGAGGTTTGCCGCGATTTCGAGCCCGGTCAGCGCTGCTCGCCCGTCGCCGTTCGCGCCTTCGAGCAGCGCGTTCATCGCCGCCTCGTCGATCGTAAGCCCGAGCTGCCCGAGCCCGCGTTCGGCGTCCGCCAGCGCCCGTTCGATGATGACCTTCAGGTCTTCCCTCTCGAGTTGCCGCAACCGCACCACGCGCACTCGGCTGAGCAGCGGCGCTACGACCTCGAAGGATGGGTTCTCGGTGGTGGCGCCGATGAGCGTGATCGTCCCGTCCTCGACGTGGGGAAGGATCACGTCCTGCTGCGCTTTGTTGAACCGGTGGATCTCGTCGATGAACACCACCGTCCGCTGCCCAACGCGGCGGCGCGCCGCCGCTTCCGCCACCACCTTCCGCAGCTCCGCGACGCCGGACGATACCGCGGAAATGGCGACGAATTCGGCGCCGGTGTCGCGCGCCAACAGCCGGGCGAGCGTCGTCTTGCCGCAGCCCGGCGGCCCCCACAGGATCACCGAAGGCAGCTGGTTCCGCTCGACGGCGGTCCGCAGCATCGACTGCGGCCCGACTGCGTGCTCCTGCCCTACGAACTCGGCGAGGGTGCGCGGCCGCATTCGCGCAGCCAGTGGCGCATCGGCGGCCGGGGCTTCCTCGCCGAAGTTGAGCCGGGGCTGGTGTGCGTCGTTCCGGGGCATGCTGGCATCCTTCCGCACGCGAGAGAGGGCGTCAAACACGCCCGCGGTAAATCGACATTTCTCCGGTAAGACTCGACAATCGATTACGTGGAAGATGCCTCGGTCCGCGAAAGTGCGAGCCGGCCCCGCGGTCGATTCGCTCTTCGTCCCCTTCACGCCTGGTTCCTGGTCGTCGTTGCGGCTGCCGTAGCCGGCGACCAGGTGACGAAAGCGATCATCCGGATGTGGGGCGGGCAGGGCGAAGTGCTCGCCGAACTGGGACCACTGCGCATCATCCACGTTACGAACAGTGGCGCCGCGTTCGGCATGTTCCAGGACGCTGGCCCCCTGCTCATCATCACCAGCGTCGTCGGCATGACTGCCATCCTCGTCTATCTGTTTAATCCCGGGTTCGCCCATCCGTTGATGCGGCTCGGGCTGGCGCTCATGCTCGGCGGAGCCATCGGTAACCTCATCGACCGCCTCCACGCCGGGGAGGTTGTCGACTTCATCAAGGTGCCGAACTTCCCGGCGTTCAACGTAGCCGACTCCTGTATAACCATCGGAGTGCTGGTGATGATATGGGCGATGCTGCGCGAAGAGACCACGGAGAGAGACGCCGAGAACTCATAGCCGCCAAGAGCGGCCGGGTCGATGCCGTCCTCGCAGCCGCCCTCCCGGATGTTAGCCGCGCCCGCCTGCAACGCCTCATCGCCGACGGCCACGTCCTCGTGAACGGCGAACCCGTGCGAAAGTCCGTGCGCGTCGCCGCCGGCGACCGCCTGCTCGTAGAGATACCCCCGGTCGACCACCACGTGGCCCCCGTCGACTTCGAACTCCCGATCCTGTTCGAAGACGAACTGGTCGTCGCAATCGACAAGCCCGCCGGGCTCCCCGTGCACGGCGCCCCCGGCGAGCAGGGTCCCACGGTCGCCGCATGGTTCGCTGCCCGCTTCGACCTCGACCTGCCCGCATTCGACGCCGAACATCCCGGCGTCGTCCACCGGCTCGACAAGGACACGACAGGCGTGCTGCTGCTCGCGAAGACGCCCTTCGCGCAGTCGTCGTTGAGTTCTGCATTCGAACAACGGACCGCCCGGAAGACCTACCTCGCGGTGTGCGACGGCCGCCCTTCGCAGGACCGCGCTGTCATCGATGCGCCGATCGCCCGTCATCCCGGTGACCGTACCCGAATGGCCGTCACGCACAGCGGCCGCGAAGCCCGGACCGAATACGAGGTGCTCGCCGCCGACTCCGAGCGCTCGTTCCTGGTCGTTCGCCCGGAAACGGGCCGCACGCACCAGATTCGCGTCCACCTCGCTGCGATCGGCGTCCCCGTCACCTTCGATCGCGTCTATGGCACGCCCGGCGAGGGGCGCCAGATGCTCCACGCATGGCAACTTGCGATCCCGCATCCGAAGGGCGGAGTGCTGACGGTTACCGCCCCGATGCCCCCCGACATGCAGGCGCTGGTTCGCACGATCGCGGGAGACTCGATAGCCTTGCCGTACATCGCGCACGTTCCCGCGAAGCACGAAACGGAAGTCGGCACATCGTGAGTGAAGTAGTTCGTACCCGTTACGCCCCCAGTCCGACCGGTGATCCGCACGTCGGCAACATTCGCTCGGCTCTCTTCAGCTGGGCCCTCGCCCGCGCGAACGGGGGCACGTTCATCCTTCGAATCGAAGACACCGACCGAAACCGCTTCGTCGAGGGTTCGGTGCAAACCATCAAGGAGAGCCTGCTCTGGCTCGGGCTCGAGTGGGATGAAGGCCCGGACAAGGGCGGCCCACACGGCCCGTACTTCCAGTCCGAACGCCTCGAGCTCTACCAGGAAGCGGCGCAGCGCCTCATCAATGAAGGCAAGGCCTACCGCTGCTTCTGCACCCCCGAACGCCTCGACCAGATGCGCGCGGCACAGCAGGCCGCGAAGCAGCCCCCCGGCTACGACGGCACCTGCCGCAACATCCCCGCGGACGAGTCCGAGCGCCGCGCCCAATCCGAGCCGTTCACCGTCCGGTTCAAGATGAAGCGCGAGGGCAAGACGGTCCTGCACGACCTCGTTCGCGGCGACATCGAATTCGACAACGCTCTCCAGGACGACTTCGTCGCGCTCAAGTCCGACGGTTATCCGACGTACCACCTCGCTGTAGTCGTCGACGACACCGCGATGAAGATCACGCACGTCGTCCGCGGCGACGAGTGGATTTCGAGCGCGCCCAAGCACATCCAACTCTACGAAGCGCTCGGCTGGGAGCCCCCGCAGTGGGCGCACCTCCCGCTGATCCTCGGGAGCGACGGCAAGAAGCTCTCGAAGCGCTCGGGTGACACCGCGCTGCTCGACTACCGCGAGAACGGCTACCTGCCCGAGGCGATGATCAACTTCCTCGCGCTGCTCGGATGGTCGCTCGACGACAAGACCAGCATCGTCACCCGCGATGACCTGGTGCGGCACTTCTCGCTTGAGCGCGTGGTCCCGAACCCCGCGGTGTTCGATGTCGACCGCCTCAACTTCCTGAACGGCCATTACATCCGCGAGATGGCGCCGGACCGCTGGGCCGACGTCGTCGCTGAGTGGTGCGAAAAGCAGCTCCCGGCCTCGGTGCCGCGCCCCGTCGACCGTGGCCTCGTCGAGGCCGTTGCGCCTCTGCTCCAGGAGCGCGTCGCCCTCCTGACCGACATTGCACCGATGACGGAGTTCCTGTTCGGGTACGAAGCGCCCGAATACGAGACCTCGCTGCTTGGCCAGCGTCTCGGCGGCGACCCGCGAGCCGCGCTCCCCATCCTCGACGCTGCCCTCGTGGCGCTCGATGCGATCCCCGAATCAGACTGGGATAAGGAGCACGTCGAGGCCGCCATCCGTGGGCTGGAGCAGACGGTCGGCATGAAGCTGCGGAAGTTCGTGCCCGTGCTTTACGTTGCCGAGATGGGCCGCCCGCAGGGTATCCCGCTGTTCGACTCCATGGTCCTGCTGGGCCGCGAACGCAGCCTCCAGCGCCTCCGGACTGCCCGCGCGAAAGCGGAACACGCAAGCTAGCGCCGGGCGCCGGTAAAGGCTGGAGCCAATCGCGGGGCTCATGCTAGGCTTTATATGCGAGTCGCGCTGGGGACTCGTCTAATGGTAGGACAGCAGATTCTGGCTCTGTATGTGGGGGTTCGACTCCTCCGTCCCCAGCCAAACAAGAAACCAACGCCGCCACAAAGGCGGCGTTTTTCGTTGCCCTCGGCATACTCCTTTGACGAAGCGGCAACTTCGTACTCGCCCCTGCCCTCGCATTGCAGACGCCCAACCACTCACCCTCGCGCAGAGCACGTGCGAGAGGCGAACATGTCCTACTACCCACCGATGCGCGACGAGCAACTCTCCACAGACATCCGCGACGCGCTCGAACGTGACCGCGTCCTCGGTGGGACGCGCTTTGAGTTCGCGGTGCGGGGCGGCGTGGTGCACGGCCTCCTCCACCCCGCCGATGTCGAAAGTGCAGATGAACTGCGCCGCACGCTGGCTCGTGTTCGCGGCGTGCACGCCGTCTGGCTGCGGATCGACGCCCCGTGGTTTCGGTGCATCGACATCGGCTGCGGTGGTGCGAAGCAGGTCGAAGGCGCTGTCGGCATCGACGTCGAGCGAGCTCCCGCCGCCGACGTCCTCGCGGACCTGGAAGGCGGCCTCCCGTTCGCCGACGCCTCGGTCGACTGTGTCTTCGCCGTCCATGTGCTCGAACATGTCCGCGAACTCCCCGGCCTTCTCCGCGAGCTCCACCGTGTGCTGAAGCCGAACGGCCGCCTGCACGTTATGGTTCCGGTCGCCACGCACGTCAACGCGATCGCCGACCCCACGCACATTCGCTTCTTCCACCCACAGACGTTCAAGCACATCTGCCGGCCGCCCTCGGGTACGGGTTGCTGGTACCCCGATTTGGTGTCGAGCGACGGCGCCAGCGTATTCGCGGACCTTCGCCCGCTGCCGCCTGGCGAGGCACCGCCCGACGCGCAACTGGCCCGTTACTTCGACTAAGCCCCGCCCGCGGCATTGTGCGATCCGATAGGATGCGCGCGAACCACACCACCGCGGAGGGCTTTCATGGCATACGAGCACATCCTCACCGAGACCCGCGACCGCGTGGGAATCATCACCCTGAACCGCCCCGAGCGCCTGAACGCGTTCAACTACGACATGCAGAACGAATGGCGCGACCAGGTCGAGAAGTGGAACAACGACCCCAACATCGGCGCCATCATCTTCACCGGTGCAGGCCGCGCCTTCTGCGCTGGCGCCGACTTCTCCGGGTGGTCACGCGAAATCCAGCAGCGCGAGGCCGGAGAAACCACCGACCGCGAGCGCCGCGAACGCCCTGCGGAGTCGTGGACCGAGATGGCGATGCGCTCCAAGCCGATCATCTGCGCCATTAACGGCCCCGCCATCGGTGTCGGCCTGACCATGACGCTCCCCTGCGACGTTCGCATCGCCAGCGACCGCGCTCGCCTCTCGATGCGCTTCGTCCGCGTGGGGCTTGTGCCCGAACTCGGCAGCACCCGGCTCCTGCCGCAGATCGTCGGTGTCTCCCAGGCGCTCGAACTGATGCTGAGCGGTCGCATCATCGACGCCGAAGAAGCGGGACGCATCGGCCTGGTGAACCGCGTGGTGCCGCACGACGAACTGCTCGATCGCGCCCTCGAAGTCGCCTCCGAGATCGCGTTCAACCCAACCGAGAACCTCGCCGCGGTCAAGAAGCTGACGTGGTCGGCCCTGAACGGCGTCGATATCCGGGACGTAATGAAACAGGAGAACGCCGAGTTCGCTGCAGCCCAGCAGCGGCCCGCCTGGAAGGAGGCCGTAGTCGCCTTCCGTGAAAAGCGGGAGCCCAACTTCCACGGGGCTTCCGCGGCGTCCTGAGTGCCGAGCGTCTAGACGGGGGGAGGGGGCTGGTCGGGTGACCGCATCCCGGCCGGCCCTTCCGCCGGCGCCGCCGCCAACCTCCAGGAGCGCACGTTCAGCGGCAGCGATTCGCGTCCCAGCAGCAGGAAAATCGCACCCAGGATCGAAACCGGCAGCACGTTCACCAGGTGGGCCAGCACGGCGAAGCTGAACGCTGTGTTTTCGCCCACGTTGAACGGCAGGAGCGAGAGCGTCGCTGCCACATGGAACACGCCGAGGTACCCCGGCGACGACGGGATCAGCATCGCCAGGTTCGTCGTGCACGTCAGCAACACCGCCACGGTGATCGGCGCGTTGATCCCAAGTGCGCGCATCAGCAGGTAGTTAATCGCGAACGCGCCGGCCCACGCTGTCCACGACCAGCCCCAGATCGGCACGATGTGGCGTCGCGAGAACAGTTGCCTCACGCCCTCCCGGAACGATGCAGCCTCACTCGCGAGCCGCGTGCCCTGCAGCCGCGACGGCAGCGGCACCCGCCGCATCACCGCCAGCAGTTGCCGATGCAAGGCCAGGAGGACGATGGCCAGCAGGGCCAGCCCGGCGAGGGTGAACCAGGCGAAGTGCAGTTCTTCGCGGTATTGCCGCGGGAACGGCAGGAACGGGCTGACCAGCACGAAACAGGCCAGCAGCGTAATGAAATCGGTCACCCGCTCCGTGAGCAGCGACGAAAGTACATGACCGAACCGAACCCCGGGCTGACGCGACGTCATGGCCACCCGGGCCACATCGCCCAGCCGTACGGGGAGCACATTGTTCAGCAGGAAGCTAATGTGCAGGATCCGGTAAAGCCGCGGCGTGGTCACGCCGGAATCGTCGGGTAAGAGCAGGCGCCAGCGAACTGCCTTCGCGGCCAGCGATGCAATCAGCGCGGCAACCGCCAGTGCGATCCAGCCCGGTTCCGCTCCTCGCAGAATCGTCAGGGTTCGCTCCCAGTCGATCACCCGCCACAGAAGAACGACCGAGAGAACCGAGAGACTAAGACCGACAAGTGTGCGTCTCATACATGTGCTCTGCCCCGTGTCGGTTCCCTCCGACTACAACAGTGCCACATTCGGCCCTTTCCGTCAGCGTCGAACCGCATATAGGCTGGTAGAGATGAGTGCGCCTTCGTTGCGGTTACCGCCCACGCCCGAACGGGCTGTGGAGGCGCCCGCTACGTCCGTCCTTCGCGATAGCACCTGGCTTCTCGCGCTCCAGGTGGCCGTTCTTCTCGTGATCACCGGGACGGTCATCACGCGGTACTGGAGCGACCACCTCTGGTTCGGCTGGTCCCTCGTCGCGCTGGCGACGCTGGTCTGGCTCCCCGAACTCCGTGTCCCCCGCGTACGGCGGTGGTGGTTCGTCTATGTCGTCGGCATTTTCGTCTACACCATCCTTCGCTCCTACGCCGACGAAACGGCCATTCCGACGCGCTTCAGCTATGTGATCGACCTCGATTCGGTACTGCCCGGGCCCGAACCCGTGCCGTGGCTCCAGGGCCTTCTCTTTTCGCCCGGCCGAGTCACCTGGTTCGACTATGCGATGGTCGGTGTGCACTGGTCGTTCTTCATCGCGCCCCACCTCGCCGCCGTGCTCGTGTGCCTCTTCCGGCCCGCGCTCTTTTCCCGCTTCGTCCTCCTCATGGTGGGCGTCATGTGGCTCGGGCTCGTGCTGTTCTTCCTCGTGCCTACCGCCCCGCCCTGGCTGGCCGGACACGCCGGCTATCTCGGCGATGTGTACCGTGTGATGGACTTCGTCGGCGGACAGGTGAGCGGCAAAACATACGAGCAGTTCTACGCCTCCCTCGGCGAGCCGAACTCCGTCGCTGCCATGCCGTCGATCCACATGGCGGTGACCTTCATGCTGTTTCTCTGGGCACGCGACTACCATCCGCGGCTCCAGTGGCCGCTCCTGGCCTACTCGGTCCTGATGGGTGTGGCGCTTGTCTACCTCGGCGAACACTACGTCGCGGACGAACTGGCCGGTGTTGCCTGCGCGTTCGCCGTGTATTTCGTGCTGCGCCGAATGCTCGGCGCTCCCACTCACGCCGCTCGCTGATAAAAGCCGATCCCGGTGGTGCGAAACCCGACGGACTGAGCGCGCATGATCATTTCGCTGCCGCCCACGAACAGATAGCCGCCGGGTCGCAGTGCCTTCGCGAACTTCGCGTAGATGCGCTGCTTCGCTTCCTCCGTGAAGTAGATCACCACGTTCCGGCAGAGGATCAGGTCGACGTCGACCGGGTACGCATCCGTCAGCAGGTCGTGGCGGCGAAAGGTCACGCGCCGGCGAACAGCATCGGTCACACGGTACGTGCCGCCCTCCTCGAGTTCGAAGTACTTCTCCAGGATCGCCGGAGGTACGGAACGCACCTCGTGCGGTTGGTATCCGTTCCCGTCTCGTGCCCGCGAAAGGGCCGGGATGTCGACGTCCGTCGCGAGCACCGAATGCTGCCCGTGCGGGTCCAGTTCGTTCAGCAGGATCGAGAGGGTGTACGGTTCGCAGCCGATAGAGCACCCCGCACTCCACAGCCGGAGCGGGCGGCCCGCCGCGAGCATCCCGGGGAGGATATCCCGCTGAAGCGCCTCGAAGCGGTCGGGCTGCCGGAAGAACTCCGACACGTTAATCGTCAGCGTGTCGCGGACGACCGCCAGCAACGCCGGGTCCGCGGCCACTGCACGCGTGAACTCGGCCCATCCCGCGAACCCGCGCCGGGTCATGATCCCGGCGAGCCGCCGCTTCATCTGCGGCTCTTTGTACTGGTATAGCGGCACACCGATCAGCCGCTCGAGCGACATCCGAAAGGCGATCCATGCTGGGTCCGGGTCAGCGGGTTCCTGGCTCACGGCGTCATTCCTACCGCCGCGGTGATGGCGTCCGCGATGCGCTCGATGGGCAGCTCCGTCGCGCGCTGCGTCAGCGTTAGCGTCACCCGAGGCATCCCCCAGACGACGCTCGTGGCCTCGTCCTGTACGAACACCCGGCCGCCGGCCTGCTCCACGATTGCAGCGCCGGCCGCGCCGTCCTTGCCCATGCCCGTCAGGATCGCTACGGTGGCCCGCCGCCCGTACACCCGCGCCACCGACTCGAGCGTCACGTCGATCGCCGGGCGCACGCCGTGCATCGCCGGCGACTGGTGGAGATGGACGCGGCGGTCAGGCGTCACGTCCAGGTGGAAATCGCCCGGTGCTACCAGCACGCGGCCTTCCGCCAACAGGTCGCCGTTTCGTGCCTCCGCCACCGCAAGCGGCGCGAGTGAGTCCAGCCTGCGAGCCAGCGCATCGGTGAACCCCGGGGGCATGTGCTGAACGACCACTACCGCGGCTCGGAGGTTCGCCGGGAGGCGGGGGATGATCTCAGTGAGCGCTGGCGGACCGCCTGTCGAACACCCGATCACCACGACCTGCTTCGCTGGTTCGGTGCCGACCGGGCGAACGTCCCGGGCGCTCGCGGCGGGCGACGCCACGGCGCGCAGGGACCGTGGACGAACGCGTGCGACGCTCGCACGGGCAATCGCCTCGGCGAGCCGCATCTCGACCGCCGGCAGGTCATGGCTCAGTGCGCTCGGCTTCGCGACACAATCGACAGCGCCTGCTTCCAGCGCCCGGATGGTGGTCTCCGCTCCATCGCGGGTGAGCGTGCTCAGCATGACCACCGGCGTCGGGAGCACCCGCATGATCTCGGTGACGGCATGCACGCCGTCGAGCCGCGGCATCTCGACGTCCATCGTGATGACGTCGGGCCGAAGCTCCACAGCGCGCTGCACGGCCTCGATGCCGTCTGCGGCGGTGCCGACAACTTCGCACCCCGGCATCCGGCCGATCATTCGCTCCAGCGTTTTCCGCATGAAGATCGAATCGTCGACCACCAGGACGCGAGTTCGAGCGCGCGGGGACCGGGCAGGAACAGTCATCGTCGTTAAGCGCAGAGCTTCGCGACCGCCGCAAGGACACGGTCGCTCTCGGTGGGCTTCACCAGGAAGTCCTTCGCGCCGTTCTTCACGGCTTCGAGCACGATCTGCTGCTGGCCCAGCGCGGTCACCATCGCCACCTTCGCCGATGGGTCGAAGGCACGGATCTCCTTCAGCGCCGTCAGCCCGTCCATCTCCGGCATCGTGATGTCCATGAGTACGGCGTCCGGGCGCATCGCCTGGTACTTCTCGACCGCTTCCCGGCCGTTCTCCGCCTGGATCACGTCGTACCCGGCTTCCGTGAGCACCTTCGACATCCGCATCCGCATGAATGCTGCATCGTCGACTACGAGGATCGTTGGCAAGGTCCTTCCCCCTAGAGTTCGTGAGGCGCCGAGGCCGCGGTGCGGACGAACGTCCGTCCCGTGGCGAGGTGAATCTCCAGCGTGCGGCCGCGTTCTCCACCGAAGTCTTCGGCGGCCAACCGCAGCCCGTGATGCTGCAGTCGTTCCCTGATCGCTTCGGCATTTCGCTCGCCGATCTTGAACTTCTCTGCGTTCGCCGCGCCAAGCACCGATGCGCCACCGGCCGCCTTCACGATCAGTCGCGGCCGCAGGGCACCCAGTTCGTTCATGCGCCGAAGCAGTTCGTCGATGCCCGTGTCGGCATACCGTCCCGGCTCGTCCTGTGCGGGACGCCCCTGCGAGTCCGGCAGCAGCACGTGAACCATCCCGCCAACCTGCGCCAGCGGGTCGAATACCGTCACGGCAACGCACGAGCCGAGGCCATACGCCACGAGGACCGCCGAACGCTCTCGAGTTACCTCCAACTGACCGATTCCTACCGTCACTAGCCGCACACCCCCCGCCCCAGGTGTCATGCAGCCAGCTCCTCGATGCGCGGTAGCGATTGCGGGTCGGGCGCCACGATGACGAGCCCGGCCGTCCTTCCGTGCCGGTCTTCGAACACCGTGTCGATCATCGCCACTTCGTTCCCGTGCGAGAGGATCTCCGCGTAAATCGTCTGCACCAGCGCGATCGCCATGTCGTGGACTACCGTCGGCGGGCTCGGGTGGAGCATCAGGCGCACCTGATCGGCGAGCGCATTCACGAACGCCGACCCGACGATGTTCCCGAGTTCTGCCACCGCGGACTTCGCCAACTCGTCGGGCTCCGTGGTCGTCCCTACCGGCTGTCCGCACATCAGGTCCACGCACTCGAGGGCCCGCTGCTCAGGGAAGAGCAGCATCACGTGACCCTCCAGGTCACCGGACATCCCGAGGTACGCACCGAGGACCATCGCGGTGTCGCCACCAACGGCTGCGCAGGCGTCGGCCCGGGTGCCCAGCCGCACGTTCGGGACGTGGATTCGAACCTCCTGCCCAACGAGGCCGGTCAGGCCCCGCCCGGCCCGCACAGCTCCGTCCTGCGCGACCGCGGCGAGGACCGCGGTAATTCGTTCGTGTAGCTCAGCCATGCCGCCCCCCGTCACGCGATCGCCAGCGCAGCCGCGTGGTCAGAGACGAGGCTCGGCATGTCGATGATGAGCCCAAGCGTGCCGTCGCCGAGGATCGTCGCGCCGGAGAGCCCCTTCCGCGTCCCGATGAGGTCGCCGAGCGTCTTCACGACCACGTCCTGCTCTCCGAGCAAGCGGTCGACGAGGAACGCGGCCTGCCGCTCGCCATGCCTTGCCGCGACGACGAACCGGGGGCCTTCGTGCGTTCGTTCGCGCCGGTCCCCCAGTGCTTCCGCAAGGTCGGCAAGCGGCAGCAGCTTCCCGCGAAGCCGCAGCATCTGTTGGCCACCAACCAGGTGGATGTCGGCCGTCGACGCCGCAAGGGCCTCGGTAACGGAAACCAGCGGCATCGCGTACACCGTGCCGTTCGCCACCACCATGAGCGCCTTCGTCGTCGCCAGCGTCAGCGGGAGTTGGATGATGAACTCGCTGCCTTGCCCCGGCGTGCTGTGCACCGTTACGTGCCCGTTCAGGCGCTCGATGTTCGTCCGGACGATGTCCATACCGACGCCGCGGCCGGACACGTCCGAGACCGTCTTCGCCGTCGAAAGCCCGGGCATGAAGATGTACTGCAGCACCGTCTCCTCGCTCGCCGCTTCGGCCGCTTCCGGGCTCACGAGGCCACGCTCGACCACTTTCTCCCGCAGCTTCCGCGTATCGATGCCGCGGCCGTCGTCCTTGATCGAGAGGTAGATGTACGTCTCCTGGTTCCAGGCCGTCACGGTCACGGTGCCCGTTTCGGGCTTCCCGGCTGCGCGCCGCTCCTCGGGCGACTCGATGCCGTGGTCAACCGCGTTACGGAGGATGTGCACCAGCGGGTCCGAAAGCTCCTCAATCACCGACCGGTCAAGCTCCGTCTCCTCGCCGGCCGTGACCAGCTCGACCTTCTTGCCACACTTGGCGGCCACGTCGCGAACAACGCGGGGCAGGCGCGTCAGCACCGACCGTACCGGCAGCATCCGGCTCCGCATGATCTCCTGTTGGAGTTCGTCCGTGATTCGCGCCAGGTGCGACGTGGTCTCCTCGAGGTTTTCGGTGAGTTCCGCCAGCTGCGCGTCTTTCAGCACATGCGCCAGCTCGTCCTTGATTTGCTGCAGCCGCGTCCGGTCGATGACCAGTTCGCCGACCAGGTTCATTAACCCGTCGAGCCGCTCCACATCGATGCGAACCGACTGGCTGCCGCGGGACTTTTTCGACGGCGCGGGCGGGGAGTCCTTCTTGACCAGCGACAGCCGGGGCTTCTCCTCCTGCACCACCGGCGCTGCTTCTTGAGCGGCCGGTTGGTCCTGGCCCTCGTCCTGGACGAACTCCACGCTCACGTCGGGGACCGATTCCAGTGCTCCGCGCAGCTGCTCTTCGGTCGAGTAGGTGGCCAGCTTTGCGTCCAGCGTGAACTCGGCGCCGCCTGCTTCCACTACCTCCCGCGGCGGTGCCAGCGACACGACCCTGCCCAGTGCATCGAGTTCCTGCAGCGCCTGGAAGCATCGGATCCCCGGCAGCTGGCAGCCCTCGTCGATTCGAACCCGCACGTGCACAACGGGGCCGTCCGTGTTTTCGCTCTCCTCGGCTTCGCTCGCGCCCCCAACTGGTTCGACGGCTACAGAATCTGCGGAGGCGGGCGCGTCCGCCGGGCTATCGAGAAGTGCGAGCAACTCCTGTTCGAGCGGCGAGGGGTCGAGCCCCGAATCGACTTTTGTGACGACCTCCTCGCTCAGCACCCGGAGCGCGTCCAGCCCCGAGAGTAGCGCGTCGACCACCTCGCGGTCGGGCGTTCGCCGGTTCTGCCGCACGGCGTCGAGTACCGTCTCCATGGCGTGCGTCAGGCTCGCCATCTTCCGGTGGCCGATCGTGGCCGAAGACCCCTTGAGCGTGTGGGCCGCACGGAAGATGGCCTGGACAAGCTCAGGGCCCGGTTCGCCTTCGAGCTGAACCAGGGCGGTGTCGAGCAGTTCGAGCTGCTCCTCAGCTTCCTCGAGGAACAGCTTCAGGTCGTCATCGTCGAGTTCGAATGTGAGCGGGGTTCCCCTGGACATAGCGTGGCCCGCAACCTCCCTCCTGGGCGCGATGTGGCAACGGGTGCCGGGCGAAGCGAACTACGCGGCCGCAGCCTGCTCGTCGGCCGCGCTGTACATCTCGTGGTCCTCCGAAGGGAGCACGCCTTCCAGGTCCACCAGCGACACCAGCCGGTCTTCGAGCTTGGCGATACCTCGGATGAACGCGTTCTCCGGCGCTGTCACGATGGCGCTCGGCGGCTCGATCTGGTCCCCCGGGATCCGCATCACCTCCGAGACCGCGTCCACGATGAGGCCGACCATCCCTTGCTCGCTGTTGACCACCACGATGCGCGTCTCGCCCGTGTGCTCCCGCACCGGGACGCCGCAACGCCGCCGAAGGTCGATCACCGGTACTACTCGCCCGCGCAGGTTCGTAATACCCTCCACCCAGTCGTCGGCGCCGGGAATCGCGGTGATCGCCTGCATCCGCACGATCTCCTGCACGCTCTGGATGTCGAGCGCGTAGTGCTCGTCGCCAAGCCGGAAGATCACCACGTGCTCTTCCTTCACAGCCTGGGGCGCCTCCTGGGCGTCTGTCTTTGTGCTCATCTGGATTCCCTCCGTTCCGGGCATGAAGACCCGCGGCCTGCCTAGACGCTACGGCTGCCTTGTTCATGCCGGTCATTGGGCGACTTCCCCAATGCCGATGCGGGCTTCCCCGATGTGAAGCTGATGCGGGGATTGACCGCCCCCGACCTAGGGAACCCCTCTATAGCCCGCCGATATTACCGGTGAGAGAGTTCGCCCTGACGTAGCCCGAGGGGGAGATGGCAGACAACGCAGTTCTCAGCCAACGCGAAATTGATGCGCTCCTGAACGCGGAGCTCGATGACTTCGAGCCCGAAACGATCGCCGCTGTCACCGCCCAGCCGCTCAAGGAGACCGGACGCCGCATCAAGCCGTACGACTTCCGGCACCCGGAGAAGCTCTCGAAAGAGCAGGTGCGCGCCCTGCAGACCATCCAGCAGGGCGTGGCTGGCGCGTTGGCGCAGGCGTTCTCCACACGGCTCCGCTCACACGTCGAGGCCCGCCTGAGCGCCCTCGAACGCGGTATCTACGACGAGTACGTCAACCAGATCGGCAGCCAGTCCATCGTCCTCATCATCGACATGAGCCCGCTCCAGGGGTACGCCGTGGCGGCCTTTGGCCTCGATGTCGGCTTCTCGTTCATCGACCGCCTCCTGGGTGGGAAGGGCCGCAGCCATCCCCGGTCGCTCGAACGCGACCTCACCGATATCGAGACCGCCCTGCTCCGGCACATCGGCGCCGACATCTCTCGCGCCCTCGTCGAGCCATGGGCCCGCGTTGTGGAGCTCGAACCTTCCGTCACCGATCTCGCCGTCGGCCCGCAGGTGATGCACGTCGTGCCGCCGTCCGAGTTCGTCCTGACTGCCTGGTACGAGGTTCGCTTCGCCGACCAGACTGGCGGCATCTCGCTCTGCTTCCCGCTCACCATCCTCGAAGAGGTGCTCCCGAAGCTCAGCGGGCACTCGCTTTTCGAAGGGCGCCCCCGGCGGAAGCCCGGTGAACCGTCGCGCATCCGGCACGACCAGCTCATGCCCGTTCCCGTGACGGTACGAGCGGTCCTCGGCGATGCTCGCCTACCCGCCGGCGATCTGCTCACGCTCAAGCCCGGCGATGTCATCCTGCTCCACCAGCGCGTCGACGAGCCCCTGCGCTTGCGCGTCGGCGACTGCGAACGCTTCGCCGGGTTCGCTGGTACCCATGGCCGTCACATGGCCCTACAGCTTTCGGGGTTGGTTGACGACGATGGATTGGTGAGAGCCTTTGAGGATGTTGCGCCGTGAGCAGCACAATTCCCGTCCGAACGGTCCTCATGTCCGCCGATATCAAGAACGGCGGCACAGGCTTCCACCGTCTTGAGTACAAGGTCGACCACGGCCGTGGGCGCATGTCCATGGTCACGGTGCTGATCTCCCAGGACGCCCACCGGAAGTTGGCCAGCCAGCTCACGCGCGCCCGCCTCCCTGTGATCGAAAAGTCCCAGCTCCTCAAGACATGGGCCCGCTGGGTTATCGCAATGCGACTCGAGGACGACGGGATCCTGCCCCGCACCCTCACCATCACCGCCAGCGATCTCGACGACTTTGGCGCCTATGCCGTCGACCTTGGACGTCACCTCCGCGCCAGCTAATCCCACCATTCGTACGAAAGGGTCACCGATGCACGCGAAAGTCACCGTCGACGAGGCAGCCCGCCATGCCGCGGATGCTCCAGAGAACGCTCGCCTTGAACTGGTTGCCCCGTTTGTTGAGGCCGCGGCCCGCGTACTCATGCAGGAATGCGGTGAAGTCGTCACCAAGGGCAAGCTCCACCGGGTTCGCTCGCCCCAGACCAGCAACGACGTGAGCGTCCTCATCGCGGTAACCGGCGGGGTCGCGGGGCTGGTCATCTACTCGATGTCTCGCGAGACGGCCATCGGGTTCGCGGAGCGCATGATCGGCGAACCCGTCTCCGAGATGGATGAACTCGCACAGAGCGCCATCGCCGAGCTTGCGAACATGATCACGGGCCAGGCCAGCATCGGGCTCGAAACCAACGGCTACCCCAGCGACATGTCTCCGCCGGTGCTGCTCCTTGGGCATGGCAGTTCGATCGCCACGTTCAACCTCACGCGGCTGGTGGTACCGCTGGTCGTCAGCTTCGGCGAATTCTCCATCGACATCGCGATCAAGGAAGTCTAGGCGGGGATACGCTGCCTTCGGCACCGAAGCCACCGCTATGCCGTTCGGACACGGCGACGTAGGATGGTCCCATGGCAGCTCGTCAACCTCGCCGCCGCCGGCGTTCCGTCCCGGCCGCCGCGCTTCCGCGCCCGACCGCCGCTGCGCCTACCACGGACCAAACCCCGGCGCCGGCGCCCGCCACCACATCGCGCCGCCGCACACCAGCGGTGCCCGAGCACCACATCACGACCGATTACAGCTACGTCCGGAAGGATCTCCTGGTGATCGCCGGCGTGAGCGTCGTGTCGCTCGGCTTCGTGGTGGCGATGTCGTTCGTTCTCTAGTCCGAACTTCGCGTAGTTCCCGGGTGCTCGCTGGCTAGAACCGGCTCAGGTTCTGGTAGCACAGGTACACGCCGATGCCCGCCGCAACGAGCCCGTACAGGGCGATGTTGAATGGCACGAACAGCAGCGTCATCCCCCACGCAATCGCAATGCCGCCCGCAGCCAGCCATGCCACCACCGGACCGCGCTTGCGGCCGGTTGCGAAGTCCATCGCTTTCGTGAACGCCCACGAGAGGCCCGCGCCGAGGAAGATGCTGAAGAAGCCCACGGTGAACGGCAGTAGCACGAAGCCCCAGATGAGGCCCATCACGATGCCGCCGACGATCGCAGCGGCGGTCGCCTTCACCACATGCGTAGTGTCCAGCGAGTAGATGGGATTCTTCAGCGTCTTCGCGCAGTCCTTGCAGCGCGCTCCAACCGGTGACTGAACCAGGCAGCGTGGGCAGATTGGTGTTTCGCAGCGGCTACACCGCAGCGCAGTCTCGACGCCCGGGTCGCGGGGGCACTGAACGACCGTCGTCACCGGCGACATAACCAGTCCTTTCTCGAAGCGCGCAGGACTGGTACAGCCCTCCGCTCCGTCGATCGTACCTCGCCCGGGTAAAGATGCTACTGCGCGGGCGTATCGTCCACCGCCACCAGCGCGAACGAGATCACACCCTCCGCCGCGACCTTCCCATCGACGGTCGCACGGACGCTCCCCTTGCCCAGCGGCCCACGCATCTTGTCGAGTGTGAACTCCAGCCTGAGCTGATCGCCCGGCACCACCGGCCGCCGGAATCGCATGTTTTCGATGCCGCCGAACATCGGCAGCTTCCCGCTCGCATCCACATCCTTCAGCAACGCAACCGCGGCAACCTGCGCGAGCGCCTCCACGATGAGCACGCCGGGCATCACCTTCCGCCCGGGGAAGTGACCTTCGAAGAACCACTCGTTGGCGGTCACATTCTTGATGCCGGTCGCGCTTTTGCCCGGCTCGATTTCCTCGATCCGGTCGACAAGGAGGAAGGGGTAGCGGTGGGGGATGATCGCCTCGATAGCCTGAACGTCGAGCATGTTCAGATTGTCGGACTGCGAGCCATCCCTGTCGAACTGAGACGGGCGCCGAACGTCAGGCCCTCACAGGGCGCCCGGTATCGACGCATTTGCTTTCGAGGAACGCCACAAACGCGTCGACAGCCTCGTCCGGGAACGGGATGTCGCCGATCTCGCGGTCGTCCGGGTTGCCCAGGCCGTGGTAGTCGCTTCCGCCCGACATCGCGAGCCCGAGCCGTTCGGCGAGCTGCCGCATCGCCTCCACAGTCTCGGCGTCGTAGTGCTTGTAGTACACCTCGAGCCCGTCGAGTCCCCATTCGGCGAGCTGCGCAACGAGTTCGGGATAGTCCTCGCCCATGAAGATGGCGTGCGCGCAGAACACCACGCCACCAGCGTCGTGTACCCGCGCAATTGCTTCCTCCGGCGAAAGCTTCTCCCGGTTCACATCCGCTGGTTTGCCGTTGCCCAGCCAGAGGTCGAACGCCTCCTGCACCGAACTCACGTAGCCGGCCTCTACCAGCGCCCGGGCGACGTGTGGACGCCCAACCGTTGCCTCGCCCGCGATTTCGAACACGCGGTTCACATCGAGCGGCATCCCATGCGACGCGAGGATGTCGACGATCTTCTGCGTGCGGCCGATGCGCCCCTCCCGCTGCGACGCGAGAAACTCCTGCAGGGGCTGGTGATTCACATCGAAACCGAAGGCGAGCAGGTGGGTGTCTATCGGCCCCATGTCGGTGCTCAGTTCCAGCCCCGGGATGAGCCGCAGGCCCAGCCGATCCGCGGCTGCTTTCGCTTCCGCGTACCCCTCGGTCGTGTCGTGGTCGGTCAGCGACAGTACCCGGACCCCGCGCTTCGCCGCCGTCTCCATCACCCATGTGGGCGAATGCACCCCGTCTGAGGCAGTGCTGTGCAGGTGAAAGTCCCCCTTGGCGCCCATCAGCCCACCATCCTGTCACAACGTTCGATGCGTACTGCCCGGCGGGTCGCAGGGTCGGCTTCGATGAAGACGCCGTTCACCACCGCGGGACCCTTTGCGGCCGGCAGGCGCGTCGGCATCTGTGTCAGGAACCGGCGAAGCACCGCGTCGACCTCGTCGCCGATGACCGAATCCCGCGCCCCGCACATGCCGGCGTCACTGCAGTACGCCGTCCCCCGCGGCAGCACCCGGTGGTCGGCCGTCGGGACATGTGTATGCGTTCCGACCACCGCCGTCACGCGCCCGTCGAGGTACCAGCCCATCGCCTGCTTCTCGCTCGTCGCCTCCGCATGCAGGTCGACGAAGATGAACTGGTTCGGGTCGATCGTTGCGAGCACCCGGTCCATCGCGCGGAAGGGATCGTCGTATTCGCCGCCCATGAAGGTCCGGCCAATCACGTTCACCACCGTGAGGTCCCCCACGGTCGCGACGCCATGGCCCGGTACCCCTTCCGGATAGTTGATCGGGCGGAGGATGGTGGGCGTCGAATCGAGGTAGTCGTAGATCTCGCGGTGCTGGAACGTGTGGTTCCCGCCCGAAATCACGTCCACCCCGCACGCGAACAGCTCGTCCGCCTGGGCCGGCATGATGCCGCGCCCGCCAGCGGAGTTCTCGCCGTTCACCACCACGTAGTCCAGTTCGAGTTCCCGCCGGAGTTGCGGGACGACCTGCCGTACCGCGTTTCGTCCCGCGCTTCCGACGACATCACCAAGGAAAAGTAAACGCATTTATCGAGCGTATTCGGTCGCCCGCGTTTCACGGACGACAGTCACTTTGATCTGGCCGGGGTAATCCATCGTTTCTTCGATCTGCTTGCTCACGTCGCGCGCCAGCCGCATCGCCTCGAGATCGTCGATTTGCTCCGGCTTCACGATGATGCGCACTTCACGCCCGGCCTGGATAGCAAACGCCGACTCGACGCCCTTGTAGCCCTTGGCGATGCTCTCGAGCGTCTCCAGCCTCTTGATGTAGTTCTCGAGCGACTCCCGCCGGGCACCCGGGCGCCCGCCGCTGACCGCGTCGGCCATCATCACGATGATCGCCTCCACGGTCCGTGGCTCCACCTCTTCGTGGTGTGCCTCGATGGTATGCGCGATCGCCTCCTTCACCTTGTACCGGCGGGCGATCTCCGCACCGATGAGGGCGTGTGTGCCCTCCACCTCGTGGTCGACCGCCTTGCCGAGGTCGTGGAGGAAGCCGCCCGCGCGAGCCACATCGGCGTCCGCACCGATCTCCTGCGCGATCATCGCCGCGATGTGCGCCGTCTCGATCGAGTGGCGCATCACGTTCTGTCCGTAGCTCGTCCGGTACCGAAGCCGGCCGAACACCTTGAGCACTTCCGGATGCAGGTTCAGGACGCCCGCTTCGATAGCGGCCGCCTCGGCCGCTTCCATCATGGTCGTCTCGACCTCGCGCCGGGCTTTCGCCACGGCCTCCTCGATGCGCGTCGGGTGGATGCGGCCGTCCTGCACCAGGTTCGTGAGCGCCACGCGTGCGATCTCTCGCCGCACAGGGTCGAAGCAGCTCACGGTCACCGCGTCGGGCGTGTCGTCGATGATCAGGTCGACGCCCGTCGCGGCCTCGATGGCCCGGATGTTCCGGCCTTCGCGACCGATGATGCGGCCCTTCATCTCCTCGTTCGGAATCGGCACTACCGAGACAGTCGTCTCGGCCGTCACTTCCGACGTGTACCGCTGGATGGCCGCGGCGAGGATCTTCCGGGCACGCTGCGCTGCGGTCGCCTCGACTTCCTTTTCCATTTCGCGCACGCGGCGGCCAGCCTCGTCGCGAATCTCCACGTCCACCGCGGCGAGAAGCTGTTGGCGAGCTTCTTCGACGCTCAGGTTGGCAATTCGTTCGATTTCACGAAGCTGCTGCTGCCGGAGTTCCTCCGCTTCTGCGCGGAGCCGCTCGATCTCCTTTTCGCGTTCACGAAGCGCCGCGTCTCGCTTCTCCAGGTTCTCGGTCTTACGGTCGAGGCTCTCTTCTTTCTGCGCGAGCCGCTGCTCGATTCGGGTTACTTCCGCTCGACGTTCGCGTATTTCGTTCTCGAGTGTGTTCCGAAGCTGAAGAGTCTCCTCTTTCGCTTCAAGAAGCAGCTCTTTCTGCCGTGTTTCGGCCTCTGCAAGGATTCGGCTTGCCTGTTCCTCTGCTTGCTGCAGTGATATTCCAGCGGAGCGCTGGCGCACCAGGAGGGCGGCGCCTGCTCCAATGATCAATCCCGCAACGAGGCCGACGATAACGAGTATCGCCAGCATTGATGTTCTCCAGAACCGTCATGAGAGACGACATAAGAAT
The DNA here is from genome assembly GCA_964632355.1 of uncultured Anaerolineaceae bacterium. Lineage (GTDB taxonomy): Bacteria > Chloroflexota > Dehalococcoidia > Tepidiformales > Tepidiformaceae > JALOAP01. The sequence goes on from CAZWBW010000002.1 coordinate 43,538, forward strand.
TATCCAGCCAGAAAAAACTGGTGGGGCTTGAGCGGATCGTACGCTCCCGCGATGCAGGCCGTCAAAAGGTTACTCGGACGCGAGTTACATCACGCCAGCGCGTCTTCCTCGGCCGCCTTCACTTCCCCGCGTTCCACCAGTTCGGCCCAGACAGTGCGAAGTGCCTGGGTGATCACGTCGAAGTCGAACCCGCGCCGCCGCAGGAACCCACCGACCTTCTTGAGGAACGTGTCATAACTCTCGATCGCTGAACCGCGCGCCCGGCTCCGGGCGAGTTCCAGCGCCGTCTCGAGGTCGTCGACATCGCGCGTCACAAGATCGACAGACGCCGGGTCGATGCCCCGGCCCAGGAGTTCGTACCGCAAGAGCCGCCGTCCGCGCGGTGAGAGCCGCTTACGGTCCTCGACCCAGGCGCGCGCAAACTGCTCGTCGTCGAGGAGACCCGCTCGCCGGAGTCGCTCGATCTCCTCGTCCACGATGCCCGCCGGGATGCCTCGCATGCTCAGCCGTGCGCGCATTTCCTTCTCGCTGCGTGCCCGGTGCGAAAGCAGGCGCAGCGCCGCTGCGTGGGCCTGCGCGCGCTGCTCGGCCAGTTCGAGTGCCTTCACCAATTCGTCCGTGAGGACGTCGCCCGAACGAACCCCCAGCTCATCGCACGCCTCGGCGCTGAACACCAGTTCGCGTCCATCGTCGATGACGAGCACACGCTGGCGCCCCTGGCGTGTCCCACGAATCTCAACAATCAGGCCTGGTTGGGGAGGTTCGTCCATTTGATTGCGTTAGCCCCCGGCGATGGCCACAGCCTCCTCGTCGAGCGATGCGCCCTCTGCAGGCGGCAACCCTGCCTCTCGCCGGATGTCATCCTCGATCTGGCGCGCCAGGTCCGGGTTCTCGGCCAGGAACTGCTTGGCGTTCTCTCGCCCCTGCCCGATGCGCTGGTCGCCGAAGCTGTAGAACGCGCCGCTTTTCGTGAGCACACCGAACTCGACGCCAAGGTCCACGATGTCGCCGGTCCGGCTGATGCCGCGCGGCTCGGTGAACATGATCTCGAATTCGGCCTGCTTGAACGGCGGTGCCACCTTGTTCTTAACGATCTTCGCCTTCACGCGGTTCCCGATGATTTCGGTCCCGCGCTTCACCGAATCGACCCGCCGCAGCTCAATGCGCACGGACGAATAGAACTTCAGCGCCCGTCCGCCCGGCGTCACCTCCGGGTTGCCGAACACCACGCCGACCTTCTCCCGAAGCTGGTTGATGAAGATCACCGCGGTGCTCGTCTGCGAAATCGTCGGCACGAGCTTTCGCATCGCCTGCGACATCAGCCGCGCCTGAAGGCCCATGTGCGAATCGCCCATCTCGCCTTCGATCTCGGCGCGCGGCACCAGCGCCGCCACCGAGTCGACCACGATGCAGTCGATCGCGTTCGAGCGAACCAGCGCTTCGCAAATCTCGAGCGCCTGTTCGCCGGTGTCGGGCTGGCTCACCAGCAGGTCGTCGATGCGAACACCCAGGTCGCGGGCGTAGCCGGGGTCCAGCGCATGCTCGACGTCGATGTACGCGGCTGTCCCGCCCGCCTTTTGCGCCTCGGCGATAACGTGCTGCGCCAGCGTGCTCTTACCCGCCGACTCCGGTCCATAGATCTCGGTCACGCGGCCCCGCGGGATGCCACCCACTCCGAGCGCGATATCGAGCGCCAGCGACCCGGACGAGATGGCCGCCACCTGCATCTGCGCCTGGCGCTCGCCCATCCGCATCACTGTGCCCCGCCCGAACTGTTTCTCAATCTGTCCGAGCGCCATCTCCAGGGCGCGTGCCCGTTCCTGATCCGTCATGCGTCACCGCCGTTGAGCTGCTGCGCTATTCTACCATTGCACTTCGCGCGCTTCGCATGCTACAACGGCTCCCGGTATAGAACAACCGTTCTAGGCCGCACCTTCCGCTAGAGGAGCTGAGCATGCAAACCAGGCTCGGGCACATCCAGGTCAACGTCACGCCCGCCAACCTCCAGTTCTACCGTGACCTCATGTCTTTTCTCGGCTGGCAGACCATCTACGATGGCGAGTTCGGCATCGGTGTTATGGCCGAAGGTGAGCCGAGCGTCTGGTTTGTCGCAGCCGCAAACGGTGCGAAGAACGACTACGATGGCGTTGGCATGAACCACCTCGGCATCGATGCTAGCAGCCAGGCCGAGGTCGACCAGGTCGTCGAATACATTCAGCAGCGCGGCATCTCGCCCCTCTTTGAAACACCGCGTCACCGCCCCGACTTCGCACAGGACGAGAACTCTACCTACTACCAGGTGATGTTCGAATCCCCGGACCGTGTCCTCTTCGAAGTTGTGTACCGCGGCCCAAAGTCTGCCTAGCACCCTTCTGTGCCGCGCCGCCGGGCACGAAGGGATGAGGTCCGGAAAGCCCCCTTCCGCACCGGTATAAGGCTTTCTCAGCGCCGCATAAGCGCTTGGCCATTGCCGCGCGCCGACCCGGCCATCCAGAATCGGCGGCGCGCTGGCAGGGCGACCAAACCCTGCCGCGCGCTGGAGGGCTCATGACTCAGGCAGCGGACGATCTCCGAGTGCAGGACGGCGTGCTTTGTGGCGGGCTCCGGCGGCCAATCAACCGGGCCCGGGACGTGAAAGGGAGCATCCACGACGACGAAACCGCCACGCGCCTCGGTATGCGCGGCGGCACGGTCGCGGGCTCCGTGCACATGGACCTCTTCGGCCCGCTCCTCCTCGAAACGTGGGGCGAACGCTGGTGGGAACGGGGCACGCTCTCCCTCTACTTCGTCAACGCCACCACCGACCGTGAGCCCGTGAGGGCGTTCCTCCGGCTGCCTGAAGACCCACGCGCCGACTCCCAGGTGGATGTGTGGATCGAGCGCGAGGACGGGATGCGCGTGGCCGAAGGTACTGCTTCGGTGGGCAACTGCACCGAACCTACGGCCCTTCTCCGAAGGCCGCTCGACCGGTTCGATCCCGGGGAGCTGCGGATCCTCAAGGATGTTCGCCCCGGCGATCCCATCGCCCCCACCGAGGGGATGGTGACCTCCGAGACGGTCGCCGAACACCTGCAATACACGACCGACCCCCTCGAGATGTCAACCAGGTCGAAGTGGGGCCGTCCGGTGGTGCCGATCACCTGCTACATCCGCCTTCTCTATCAACAGGCAGCCGCTCCCCTTCGTAGCCGCATCAAAGACGTGGTGGGGCTCTTCGGCGCCATCGAAATTCGCAACATTAACGGCCCGCTGCTGGTCGACGAACCCTACCGGCTCGGCGGCGAAGTCGTCGCCGTCGGGCAGAGCCCCAAGACCGAGTACTACTGGTACGAAACCTGGGCCGACGACCAGTCCGGCAAACGCGTGGCAGAGCACCGCATGCTTTCGCGGTTCATGAAGGCATCGAGCCCCCTGTACCAGTAACCCCTGGCCGAATTCGACCCAGGCACTGAAGCGATTCCGCAGGAGCACGGATGAGATTCACCGATACACCCGAACTGGCGGAGTGGCGCGCCACCGTGCGCGCCTTCGTTCAAGAACACTGGAACGATCCCGACGACCATGACCCCCTGGCCACCCACGGGCCGAACGCAAAGGGGTACGAAGTGCCGAGCGAGGTCACCCGCGCCTGGCTCGACAAACTGGCCGCCCGCGGCTGGATTGCACCTGCGTGGCCGAAGGAGTACGGCGGCGCAGGCCTCTCGGTGCTGGAGCAGTTCGTGCTGAACCAGGAGCTCCACGAAGCAGGGGCGCCCACAAGCCGCCCCATGATGAACCTCGTTGGGCCCACCATCATGATTCACGGCACCGACGAGCAGAAGGCGGAGCACCTGCCACCGCTCCTTCGCGGCGAAGTCCAGTGGTGCCAGGGGTTCAGCGAACCCGGCGCAGGCTCCGACCTGGCCAGCGTCCAGACCCGCGCCGTTCGCGACGGCGATGACTACGTCATCAACGGCCAGAAAATCTGGACGTCCGGGGCGCATACGGCGCAGTGGATGTTCATGCTGGTCCGCACCGATCCGGACGCCCCCAAGCACCGTGGCATCTCATACCTGCTCGTCCCAATGGATTCGCCCGGCATCACCGTTCGCCCCCTGATCAATATGGCCGACGGACATGCCTTCAACGAGGTCTTTTTCGAGGATGTCCGCGTCCCCGTAAGGAACCGCGTTGGCGAGGAGAACCGGGGCTGGTACGTCGGCGCCACCACGCTCGACTTCGAACGCTCCAACATCTCCCGACCTATCCAGGCCCGGAAGACCCTTCGTCGCCTCTGCGCCTTCATCCGAGAGCGTGCCAGCCGCAACCCCGTTCCCGATGCGCATCGCATGGAAATCGCCGATCGCGCGGTCGAGACGGCAGTCTGTGAATTGCTCTCGTACTCGGTCGTCTCCATCCAGGCCGAGGGCCGGGTGCCGAACATGGAGGCCTCGATGTGCAAGATGTTCGGCTCCGAACTGGTGCAGCGCGTCGCGCGGACGGAGATGCAGGTGACCGGCATGGCCGGCCAGCTCCGGGCCCACCCGCGGCTCGAGGAGCACGGGCTGAGCCCCGCGATGGCATATCTGAGTGTCATCCCTGCTACCATCGCCGCCGGTTCGAGCGAGATTCAGCGCAACATCATCGCGACCCGCGGGCTCGGCCTGCCGCGCTAGCGACGGAAGGAGTTCGGTCCATGAGCTACGAGTTCATCCTTGTGGAGCGCCAGGGCGATATCGGCATCGTCACGCTGAACCGCCCAGAACGCATGAACGCCATGACCTCCGAGATGTCGCAGGAGTACAACGATGCCGTCGCTGAGCTGAACGACGACCCCAGCATCGGCGCCATCGTCATCACCGGTGCGGGCCGCGCGTTCTGCGCCGGGGTCGACATCTCTCGCTTCGAAGACAACGTTCGCGAAAAGGACGGCGAGACGGTCGTGCGGCCACAGCCGCGCTTCAACTGGGTGGAGTACGTGCGCCAGGCAAAGCCCATCGTCGTCGCTATCAACGGCGCATGCATCGGGGCAGGGCTCACGCGCGTGCTTGCCTGCGACGCCCGCATCGCATCGGAGAAGGCGACGTTCTCGATGCGCTTCGTCCGTGTTGGCATCGTGCCCGAACTCGGCAGCACGCAACTCCTCGCACAGGTCGTCGGGCTGCAGAACGCCGTGGATCTCTCGCTTTCCGGGCGCACCATCGATGCTCACGAGGCGGAACGGATCGGTCTCGTGCTCAAGACGGTGCCCCACGACGAACTCATGCCCAGCGCCCTTGCGCTCGCCCGCGAGTACGCGTCTATCGGCCCCGAATGTCTGCTCGAAACCAAGCGCCTCATCTACGCAAACTGCGTCGAACAGGACATCTCGCTCGTGATGAAGCGCGAGGGCGAAGCGCTCGCCCGGCGGAGAGGCTCGGCGGAGCAGCGTGAGGCGGTGCTGGCGTTCCGCGAGAAACGCGAGCCAAAGTTCCGCTAGCCCCGACGCGGCGAAAATGAGCACCGGGCCGCTTGCTGGTGTCCGCGTCCTCGACCTCACGCAGGTCATTGCGGGTCCGCTGGGCTGCATGCTGCTTTCGGACCTCGGGGCCGAGGTGATCAAGGTCGAGCCGCCTGGCGGAGAACCGTGGCGCCTGACCTCACAGTTCTTGCCGGGCGAGTCCAAGCCCTACCAGTCGCTCAACCGCGGGAAGCGCTCAGTGGTGCTCGACCTGGCACGCCCCGAGTGCCGTGAGGTCATTCGGCGCCTCGTTCGAACCTGCGACGTCGTCGTGATCAACAGCCGCCCGGATGTGGCGGCCCGGCTGGGTGTCGACTACGAGACGCTGCGAGCCGAGCGGCCTGACCTCATCTACGTCGATAGCACCGCATTTGGGAGGGAAGGGCCGTGGGCACACCGCCCGGGCTATGACATCGTGGCGCAGGCGGCTTCCGGGCTGCTGATGCACCGGATGTCGGTAGACGAACGCGGCGTGCCCGCGCTCGGTGGCGCGCCAGCCCCGGCGGACATCGCGACCGGCTATGCGATCGCCCTTGGCGTTTGCGCCGCCCTGCTCCATCGGAACGCAACGGGCCGCGGCCAGTTGATCGAAACCTCGCTCCTCGTGAACGCGCTCATGATCCAGGGGTCGCAATTCATGTCGGTCCCCGTGGCCGATGGTGAGGAACGCGCCGCGTTCCTCGCCGACCTCCAGCAGTCGCGCGCGAGCGGCGAACCCTTCGACGCCTTCGTTCAGCGGCGTCGCGCAATGAAGCCAGCGGTCGTGGGCGCCGGCGTGTACTACCGCGCCTACAAAACCGCTAACGGGGCGCTGGCCGTCGGCTGCCTCTCGCCCTCAACCCGCGACCGCTTTCGCAAAGCGATCGGCGCGGGCGACCTCCTTGTGGAAGGCGAAACGCAGGTCGAAGAGGAACGGATTGCCGCTGTCGAGCGAATCCTCGCAGGACGAACGACCGAGCAGTGGATGGAGATCTTCGACGCGAATGGCGTGCCTGCGAGCCCCGTCCGCTTCGTCGAAGAGTTGATCGACGACCCGCAGGTGGTCGCGAACGGCTATGTGGTCGAACTCGATCACGACCTCACGGGGCCACAGACCATGGTCGCGCCGCCCTGGAAGATGAGCGACAGCCCGCCTGCGCCACAGGGTGCCGCTCCCCCGCTCGGCCGCGACACTCGAGATGTACTCCTGCAACTCGGGTTCAGCGAGGCCGAGATTCGCGCCCTGGCCGAGAGGGGAGCCATTGGTCTCATGGATACCTGAAGCGCCGGCCGCGCCGCCGCCTCCGGCTCCCCAACGCTCGCGGGGAGATGTGCCCGAGGGCAATCTTCACAGCGCACAGTGGTCGTGCCATACTCCGGCCGCACTAACGCGAGCATGGCACACGCGTGTCTCGCGTTTCCTCCCCCAAAACATGACCTGGATGAACCGGTGTGAGTCACCGGCCTGTTGGAGGGCGCGCGGCTTGAATTTCGACCGATTGCGGACGTTTCGGCTGGTGGTTGAACTCGAGAGTTTCAGTCGAGCGGCAGAGGAACTGTTCCTGAGCCAGCCTGCCGTCTCGCTCCAGATCCGGCAGCTCGAGCGTCAGTTGGGTGTACGCCTGATCGATCGCGGAAACGGCCGGATCAAGCCCACGCCCGCCGGCGAGGTGGTGCTCGAGTTCGCGCGTCACGTAGAGGATGAGCGAACGAGCCTTCTGCAGCGCCTGGCACGCCTCGAATCGGGGCAACTCCTCGTCACCATCGCGTGCTCGGCAACCTCCGCGTCACGCTTCATCCCGCTCGTGATGTCGGAGTTGCGGCGCCGTGCCCCCGAGATCCATGTGCGCGTCATGATCGTCCCTCCCGACGAGGCAGCCGCGCGCCTGCAGCGAGGCGAAGTCGACCTCATCCTGACCACCGAAGCCTTCCTCTCCGACCGCATCGAGGGCACGCCGTACTCCACGGCGCGCCTGTTCCTTGTCGGCCCGCCCACGCATCCGCTCGCAAAGAAGGTCAGGGTCAAGCCCGAAGAACTCGCGGACTACCCGTTCGCGTTGCTACCGCCTCCGTGGTCGGTCCAGGCCCGCGTACGGGACTGGGCGGCGAACCAGGGCATCGAACTCAAGGTCGTGATGGAGATCGGCACCTACGACAGCCTGATCGAGACAGCTCGCAAGGGACTGGCCCTCTCGGTCGTCGCTGAAACGGCAGTGGCCGAGGAGGTGGCCCGGGGCGCGCTCGCCGTCATTCGGACGCCAGGGATGCCCATCGAATACCCGATCTTCCTGGCGCACCGGTCGGAGCCGCTCCCGCCCCACGTCGCCGCAGTCAAAGCAATCGTGCTCGAGCGGAAGCTCTCGCAGCGCCTGCCCCGGCTCGCCCCATCGGTAATCTCCGCGTAGTTTCCCCGGTTCCACCGTGGGCGAATGTCCCGCCGATTGCGTTGTCTTATGGCCCCGGTTATAGCCCTGTGCCCACCGTGGCGGGCGTGCTACTTCTTAGCGGCGCCCCGGAACGAGGCAGCGTTTCCCGGGAGAGCACGCGGGTGTGCTCTCTCTGCCTGTTGTTGCCCGGGGCGAAGGAGGGATCGCAGTGAGAACCGATAACTACTGGCAGCGACTCGGCCGACGAGGAATGAGCCGGCGCCGCCTCATACAGGCGGCCGGCCTGGCGGGCGCCGCAGCCGTGCTCGGTGCAGGCCCCATCGCGTGCGGCGGCGACGATGATGACGTTGGTGGCAATGGGGGCGGTGCCGACAACACCCCCGAGCCCACTCCGGAAGGCGGTGCGCAGCGCGGAGGCACGCTGATCGTTCGCCGGCCTTCGGGCATGACCTTCGCCGATCCGCACCGCAGCAGCTCTGGCTACGACCCGACGATCAACCACCTGTACGCGGCGCCGCTCCTGAACATGCGCGGTGGCGCACTGGAACCCAGCCTCGTCCAGGAGTGGGAGCAGGTCGACGAAACCACCGTCACGCTCAAGCTCCGGGACGGGCTCCTCTTCACCGACGGCACGCCCGTCAACGCCGAGGCCATCAAGTACTCGCTCGAGCGACAGGCGGATCCTGCAATTGGGTCGCCTCGCCGCGCGATCCTGAAGGGCGTCAGTGTCGAAGCTACGGATGAGCTCGTTGCCACGCTGAAGTTCGACCAGCCCAACGCCACGTTCCTCGAAAGCCTCGCCATGAACGCCCCGGGCGGCGTGGCCGCGCTGATCTCGCCGACCGCGCACCAGCAGATGGGCGACGACCGGTTTAATGAGTCCCCGGTCAGCGTCGGCCCTTTCAAGATCGAGAAGCTGGCGCTCGATGGCGAGTCGGTCTTCGTAGCGAACCCGGATTGGCCGATTACCGCGCCGAATGGTGACAAGCTCCCCTACCTCGACCGGGTGATCATCAGGGTCATCCCCGAAACCGCCGTCGCGGTCGCCGAACTCCAGTCGGGCGGCATCGACCTCGATTACGTGTTCCTCAGCGAAAACGTGGCCCAGATCCAGGCCCAGGACGATCTCACGGTCAACCTGAACAAGGGTGCGATCACCCAGCGGATTGGGATGCACCTGAGCAAGCCTCCGACCGACATCGTCGCCTTCAGAAAGGCGCTCGCCTACGCGTTCGATCGTGAGGAATTCGCGGCGGTGTTCACCCAGGGGCTTGGTGGCCCCGGCCGTGGCCCGCTTACGGAGCTCACCTGGGCCTACGACCCCTCCGCACCGACGTACTCGTATGACGAGAAGAAGGCGAGGGAGTACCTGGCGCAGGCCGGCCTCGAGGAGGGCACGAAGCTCAACATCAACACCTATGCCTCCGGTGTCTACCCACGCATCGGCGAGATGATCCAGGCCCAACTCCGGAAAATCGGCATCGACCTCACCGTCGACAACCTCGAGGTCCCGGTCATCGTCGAGAAGTACCGCAAGAACGGCGAGTACTCGCTGGGCCTCGAAGGTAGCGGTGCACCCCAGGGCGACCCGTACCGGCACCTGGAATCGTACTTCGGGAGTTCGAATCAGCCCGGCGGCACAGAAATGCCCGAGGTTGATGCCCTGCTCGAAAAGGCGCTCCGCACATTCGACAACGAAGAGCGCAAGCAGGTCTACGGCGAAATCGTCCAGCTCGACTACGACCAGGTCTACAAGATCTGGCTCATCGAGCCGCCAACCATCGCGGGGCACCGCAAGAACGTTCACGGACTGGAGTGGTTGCGGTCGGGCAGCGCCATGGACCTGACCGCCGCCTGGAAGTCCTGAGTTGCCGCTGGTGGAGTTGGAAGGGGAGAGGCTCGGGTGACCTCCTACGTGATCCGTCGCATCTTGCAGATGCCGGTCGTCGTGCTGCTGGTGACGTTCTCGCTGTTCGTCATGATGCACACGCTGCCCGGTGACCCCATTTACGCGATGGTCGGCGAATCGGAGAGCAGCCTCGACCAGGAGGCGATTGACCGGTTGCGCGAGGACCTGGGTCTCAACGACCCACTCCTCGTGCAATACGTGAACTGGATGGGCGACCTCGTCCGCGGGGATCTCGGCCGTTCGTTCCGCGATCGCGCCGATATCACCGAACAGATCCTCGAGCGAATCCCCACCACGCTTCAGCTCGCACTGATGTCGCTAACCGTTGCGGTCTGTATCGGCGTTCCAGCTGGAACGATCGCTGCGGTGAAGCGCAACTCCCCGGTCGATGTGGGCGTGACCCTGTTCGCAATGTTCGGCGTCGCAGTTCCGAACTTCTGGTTCTCGATGCTGCTCATCTGGTTGTTCGTGGTCACACTCAACTGGCTCCCGGCATCCGGGTTCGTCGGTATCTGGGAAGACCCGGTAGCTGCCATGAAGCACATGGCGATGCCGGTGACGGCGCTTGGGCTCACCCTTTCCGGCTCCATCATGCGGTACACCCGTTCGAGCGTCCTGGAAGTGCTGAACCAGGACTATATCCGCACCGCAAGAGCGAAAGGTCTCGGCGAAAACTCCGTGATTATTCGCCACGCGCTGCGGAATTCACTGCTTCCAGTCGTGACCATCATCGGCCTACAGCTCGGGAACCTCCTCGCCGGGAGTGTGATCATCGAAACGATGTTCGCAATTCCCGGGCTTGGCCGAATGGCCATCACTGCGATCCGCGGCCGCGACTACCCGGCGCTCCAGGGCGTCGTCCTTCTTTTCACACTGGTGGTGCTCTTCGTGAACCTCATTACCGACATGAGCTACGCCCTTCTCGATCCACGGGTCAGGTACTCCTAGATGGCGCAACAAGCTGATGTCCTGCTGACGGCGTCTCGGCCTCGTGTGAACCTGCGCCTGTTGCGGCGCTGGCGCCGTTACCCGATGGCATCCGTCGCGGCGGTGATCATCCTCGCGTTCGTGCTCATCGCGATCTTCGCGCCGCTCCTCGCACCATACGACCCCGCGGTGACCGACGGCGCGAACCGCCTGCAATCGCCGAGCTGGGCGCATCCGTTCGGCACCGATAGCCTCGGGCGCGACGTGTTGAGCCGGGAAATCCACGGCGCGCGCGTCTCGCTCCAGGTCGCTGTTCTCGCCGTGGTCGTGGCCGCCGGCGTCGGCGTGCCGTTCGGGCTGGTGAGCGGCTATTTCGGCGGCATCGTGGACACGCTCGTGATGCGTGTTACCGACGCCATCATCGCGTTCCCCGGGCTTGTTCTCGCCCTCACCCTGGTCCTCGTGCTCGAACCCAGCATCCCGACGCTCATGATTGCGCTCGGCATCGGGGCCGCCCCGAGCTACGCCCGACTGGTTCGCAGCCAGGTGCTCTCGCTTAAGCACATGGAGTACGTGTTCGCCGCCCGGTCGATTGGAGCGAGCCACCTGCGCATCATCCTCCTCTACCTCTGGCCCAACACCGTTCCCAGCGTCATCGTTGCCGGCTCGCTCACGATGGGTACGGCCATCCTCGCCGAGGCCGCATTGAGCTTCCTCGGTGTCGGTGTCCGGCCGCCTACCCCCACCTGGGGAGGGATGTTGAACGAGGCCTTCACACCGATCTACACGGCCCCGTTCCTGTCGTTCTTCCCGGGCCTGGCCATCTTCATCGTCACCCTCTCCTTCAACCTGCTCGGCGACGGGATTCGGGACATCCTCGACCCCCGGCTCAGGACAGCTGAAGCGGCCTAACGCGAGCTATGCCCATGGTTCACACACGGACAACGACCTCAACGTATGCTCTGCGCTCCGATGTCGCGCTTCACCCTGCGGAGGCTGGTTCATGACGAGCCCCCAGGCCCTGGATGGCGTTCGGGTGCTCGACCTGACCCACCACATCGCCGGCCCGTTCTGCACGAAGCTGCTGGCCGACTACGGTGCCGATGTCATCAAAATCGAACGGCCGCGTGTGGGTGACCCCGCACGACGCGAGGGACCGTTCCTCCACGACGAGCCACACCTCGAAGGCAGCGCCCTCTTCCTGCACCTGAACACGAACAAGCGCAGCGTCTGCCTCGATCTCGCGACGCCGGCCGGGCGTGACATCGCGCTGCAACTGGCAGCCCGCTCGCACATCGTCGTTGAGAACTTTCGCCCCGGCACACTCGACCGGTTTGGCCTCGGGTACGAAGCACTCCGGGCCGTTCGCCCGGACATCGTGCTCGTGTCGATCTCGAACTTTGGACAGTCGGGCCCGTATCGCGATCTGCCGATGAGCGAGATCACCGCTTACGCGATGGGCGGCGCGATGAACGCAACCGGCCATCGCGACCGCGAACCGCTGAAGCTCGGCGGGAACGTTGTCCAGTACCACGCCGGCGCCAATGCAGCCTTTGCGGCGATGACGGCTCTCTGGCGGGTCGAATCCGGTGGTCCGGGCGACCACGTCGACGTGTCTATTTACGAAACGCAGGCCGGTTCGCGCGACCGCCGCACGATCTACCTCACGGCCTACTCCTATTCGGGATACACGTCACGCCGCCCCGGCTCCGAGACCCGGCTCGCCGGGGGCGTCCGCATCGCTGCCGATGGGTACGTCTATCTCGCCGGCTACGGGAAACGGCTACCGAACTTCCTCCGCATGATCGGCCGCGACGACCTCCTGGGCGATCCGCGCGTCTCCGACAGCAGTGCCGAGTTAGACCCCGCCTGGGTGGAGGAAATCGAAAGCAGCTACCTCGTGTGGGCACGGGAGCGCCCCAAGGCCCAGGTCGTTGCGGAGGCACAGAAGTTTGGCATCCTCGCAGGGGCAGTGAACCAGGTCGACGACCTCTTCACCGACCCCCAGTTTGTCGCGCGGCCTCCGTGGGACGTGATCGACCACCCACATACTGGCCCGTTGCACTACCCCGGCGGCCCGTTCCGGATGTCCGCTACTCCGCGGCGCGTAGGTGGCCGTGCTCCGTTGCTCGGCGAACACACCGTCGAGGTGCTCCGGCACGAGCTCGGCATGACCGACGCAGAGGTTGCGCGGCTCGCGGAGCAGGGCGTCGTTTGATGGCTACGCCACCGCCCCCTGCCGCTGAGAGCCAGGCCCAGCTGCCGCTCGCCGGGATCCGTGTGCTCGACATGACGGTCGTGTGGGCCGGGCCGCATTGCACCCAGCTCCTTGCCGAATGGGGCGCGGAGGTCATCCGTGTCGAGCCCATCACCCGCATCCAGCCGAGCACCCGAGGGGCCGAACTCAAGATCACCCGGGAAACGATTCGCTCGCTCCGGGCCAGGGGCCAGTCCGCGCTTTACACCTTCGCCGATGACGACCCCGGGGAGCGCCAGTGGAACCGCTCCGCACAGTTCAACAGCCACGCGCGAAACAAGCTGAGTTGCACCCTCGACGTCATGACCCCGGAGGGCCTCGACATCTTCAAGCGGCTCGTCGCCATCAGCGATGTGTTCGTCGAAAACAACGTCCCCGAGACCATTGAGAAGGCAGGGCTCACGTACGAAGCCCTCGCCGAGGTCAACCCGGGGCTCGTGATGCTGCGCATGCCGGCTTACGGGCTCGAAGGTCCGTATAAGAACTACCGCTCCTTCGGCAACCACATCGAAGCCATGGCCGGGCATCATTACCTTCGCGGCTATCCCGACCTCGACCCCTCAGCCACCGGCGCAAGCTTCACCGCCGACGCCGCGGGAGGGGTGCTCGGTGCGTTCGCTGTGCTCCTTGGCCTGCGTCATCGCCGGCGAACCGGGCGCGGCCAGCAGATCGAACTGGCGCTGGTCGAAAACTTCCTTCCGTACCTCGGAGAACTGATCCTCGACTACCAGGTGAACGGACGGGTCCCACAGCCGCAGGGCAACGCTCATCCAACGCACGCACCCCACGGCGCCTACCCCTGCCGCGGCGAAGACCGCTGGATCGCCATCGACGTCCAGGACGACGGCCAGTGGCGCGCGCTGAAGCGCATCATGGGCGAACCAGGGTGGGCTGAGCGCAGCGACTACGACACGGTGCAGGGCCGCCTGCAGGACCGCGCCGAACTCGACCGTCGCCTCGCCGAGTGGACCCGCACACAGGACCGGGACGACCTGTTCCAGCGGCTCGTCGCGGAGGGCATCCCCGCCGGTCCGGTCCAGGACGAAGCGGACCTGTTTCGGTGCCCGCAACTGCAACACCGCCACTTTTTCGAGGAACTCACACAGGCTGACACCGGTCCGCGCACCTACCCGGGGCTCACCTTCCGCATGGCCAATACTCCCAACCGTCTCCGCACGCCTCCGTGCATGCTCGGTGAGCACAACGACTACGTATACCGGCAGCTTCTCGGCGTTTCCGACGAGGAGTACGACCGGCTCGTCGCTCTCGGCCACATCGGCACCGAGTATCGACTGCCCGGGGACTCATAGCTCCGAGCCGGACGGGACTTCCGTGCGACCCGCTGAAGGACAGCCCGGCCGGTTCGCCTTGGCACGCCGGGCCGCTCGATGGCACCATGCTCCTGGACGCCCGCCGGGTGTGCTGTGGTACGGGAGGAGCGTGCGGATGAAGTTGACGGCGCCACACCGCGCGGCGCGGGCGCGAACCAGTGCGGGGGCGCACTAGCGTGGCCCGTCTCGCCGTTCGCGTTACCCCGCGCGCCGCGCGTGATGCCATCGCCGGGTTCAACGACGAAGGCACGCTCCTTGTGCGCGTGACCGCCGCCCCAACCGACGGCGCGGCGAACGCAGCGGTTACGAAACTGCTGGCGAAGGCGCTGGGAATCCCGCCACGCGATGTTGTGCTCGTGTCGGGAGCCACCGCCCGCCAGAAGCTCTTCGACGTACCCCTCGAACCGCACGAGATTCGCCGCCGCCTTGGTTCCGCATAGCCCACCGGGACGGCAGCGAGGATCCAGTGACCGTTCTTTCCGCAGCGCCGCCTCGTCACGCTGAGGGCATGACGAATGCGTTCGCGGCACCGGTCTCTCGCCACCTGCTTGCCTGGCTGGCCATGCCGCTCCTGGCTATCGCCAACGGCGTTGTTCGCGATACAACCTACGGCCGCCGAATGAGCGAAGATGCAGCCCATGGGCTTTCGACGCTCCCGCTGCTCCTGCTGATCGTCGGGTACACCGCGCTGGTCGCCCGCCGATGGCCGCTTCGCATCCGCGCACAGGCACTGGTTGTTGGCACGGGTGGCGCGCTCTTCGCGATCACATTCGACC
>CAZWBW010000002.1:58592-77384 GCA_964632355.1 uncultured Anaerolineaceae bacterium
GGCGACGAGGTAGTCGTTGCAGCCGGTGCAGATGGTCATCATGCGCAGGCCAGCCGGGCGCGCCGCGATCTTCCATCGCTGCTGCACCAGGAAGACCACCTCCCCGGACTGCGAGGTCAGCCGGACGATCTCCTGCTGGAGCGGGCGTCGGCAGAGGTCACATGCGCGTTGCGTGATCACGAGGCCACCACCTCGTGTTCGGGCGCCTCGAAGGCAAAACCTGGGCCGAACTCTTCCGCGACTACAACGTATTCGCCGGCCGCCTCTGGCCGTTCGTGCCGCTCCTGCTGCTCGTCGCTCCCGAGCTGCACCGGCGCCGCCACCATGTCGCCGATTCGCCGGACACGACGGACCCGTACCCCGGTAAACACCGCCGCGTCAGCACCTAGCCCCGGTCCTTGCTATCGTGGGAGTCCGACCCGCAGCAGCCAGCGGCGGGATCACATCAAGAGGATTCTCCGTTGCCAGCACCTGACCTCGAAACGATCGTCTCGCTCTCGAAGCGGCGCGGGTTCGTGTTCCCCGCTGCCGAACTCTATGGCGGCTTCGCGAACACCTACGACTACGGCCCGCTTGGAGTCGAACTGAAGCGGAACATCCGGGAGACCTGGTGGCGCTCCATGGTCCGCGAGCGCGACGATGTCGTCGGCCTCGACGCCGCCCTCATCACCAACCCCGAGGTCTGGGTGGCCAGTGGCCACGTGGCCAGCTTCAGCGACCCGCTCGTCGACTGTAAGAGCTGCCACCTCCGGTGGCGTGCCGACCAGCTCGAGGAAGGCGGCTACGGCGAGGTGAAGCGCGACGCCGAGGGCCGCATCGTCTGTCCGAACTGCGGCGGCGAACTTACCGAGCCCCGCCAGTTCAACCTCATGTTCAAAACCCATGTGGGCCCGGTCGAAGACGACGCCTCCATCGCGTACCTCCCGCCCGAGACGGCCCAGGGTATCTTCATCAACTTCGAAAACGTCCTTTCCTCGATGCGGCGAAAGCTCCCGTTCGGCATCGCCCAGTCGCGCGTGAGCTTCCGCAACGAAATTACACCCGGGAACTTCATCTTCCGAACGCGCGAATTCGAGCAGATGGAGATGGAGTACTTCTGCAAGCCCGGCACCGAGGAAGAGTGGTACCGCTACTGGATCGACGAGCGGATGCGCTGGTACATCGAGGAGATCGGTATCGCCGAAGAGCGCCTGCGCGTTCGGCCCCACACCCCCGAAGAGCTCTCGCACTACAGCTCTGGCACCAGCGACATCGAGTACCTCTTCCCCTGGGGCTGGGGCGAACTCGAGGGCATCGCCAGCCGCACCGACTACGACCTCAAGGCGCACGGCAAGCACAGCGGCAAGCCCATCACCTACTTCGATGAAGAGTCAGGCGAGCACATCGTGCCCTACGTCGTCGAACCGGCAGCGGGCCTCACCCGGACCGTCGCGGTCGCCCTGCTCGAGGCCTACAACGAAGAGCCCGACGAAAAGGGTGACAAGCGCGTCGTTCTGAAGTTCAAGCCGAACATCGCCCCGATTAAGGTCGCCGTGCTCCCGCTCTCGAAGAACGAGGCGCTTCGCCCCACGGCGCGCAAGGTCTACGACCTCGTTCGGCCGCGCTGGATGTCCCAGTACGACGAGACTCAGTCCATCGGCCGGCGCTACCGCCGCCAGGACGAAATCGGGACGCCGCTCTGCGTCACCATTGACTTCCAGACGGTGGGCGAAGACGGGCAGCCCGGCGACGATGCCGTGACCATCCGCGACCGGGACACACAGCAGCAGATCCGCGTACCCATCTCGAACCTCCTGGAGGTGCTCGAGGAGCGGCTCGGCCCCTGCTAGACGGTCACGAAAGCAGCGCAAACGGGGGCGGCGGTCCTGGTGGCGCCGCCCCGTCCTCTTGCGAATTCCCTACTGGCCCTCCGTTCCGGCGGCACGGCAGGCCGCTCCGTACTCCGAAAGTGCCTTCACCAGGGGATCGTCGGCGCCAAGGTCGAGCCGCTCGGAGTGGTGGCTCAACACTTCCCAGATGCGGGCACTGGCCTTCGCGATGCCCTCCTCGTCGTGCTCCCTGCAGCGCTGACCGTATTCGGAGATCGCGCGCACGAGCGGCTGGTCGGCGCTCAGGTCGAGCGGCCCGAACCGGTGTGTGAGGGCTTCGTAAAGGTGGGCGCTCGCTTCTTCAACCGAAAGCTGGGCGGACATGGGACTGGTCCCTCCGGACAGAGTGTGAAGCACACTACCACCCGGATGTTTCGAAAAGCGTACGATGGCTTGCCGTAAGTCTTACCCGGAGACGCCCCCATGACCCGCATCCAGGTTCGCCCGCTCAAGCCAAGTGACATAAGCCCCGCCGCCGCGCTCCTTGCGGCGCGCCACAAGCGCGACAGGGCCCGCCTCCCATGGTTGAACAAGGCGTACGAAGACCCGGCCGAGTGCGAGGTCCTGGTCCGCGACACCGTCCAGAGTCCGCGAACCTTCGCGGTCGCCGCCGAACTGGACGGGCAACTCGCCGGTTACCTGGTTGGCGAGCGGGAACTGCACCACCCCGCCTCGCTGTCGGCCCAGTTCGTGCCTCCGTATACCCTCGGGATCGGGCTCCACGCTCACGCGGTCGCCGCGGACGTGAACGCCGTCGACGTGTACCGGCTCATGTACGCCGAACTCGCCGCCCGGGCAGTCGAGCGAGGCTTCTTCGAACACCGGGTCTACATCGTGCCCGGCGACCGGGATGTCGAAGAGGCGTGGGTCAATCTCGGCTTTGGGCGCGGCCTCGTCTGCGCCGTCCGCGACACGACTGTCCCCGTGCCGCTGGACTCCCGGGCGTTCGACGTCGAAGTCCACCAGGCCAGCAGCGAAGACGCCGACGTCGTCATGCAGCTCGAGGACGCGAATACGCGCCATCACTATTCGTCTCCGATCTTTTGGCCCTACCTGCACGAAACACTGGGCGCCGCACGCGAGTACCAGGAGGCGCTCCTCGCTGACCCGGCGAATGCGCACTTCGTCGCCTACCGCGACGGGAAGCCGCTCGGCATGAACACGTTCAACCCGCCCAACTGGGTCAGCCCGCTCCTGCTCGGAGGCCGGTCGATCTACCTGTTCCAGGGCGTCGTCGTCGAGGAAGCCCGCGGCAACGGCGTCGGCAAGGCCCTGCTCGCTCGCTCGATGGAGTGGGCCCGGGAGCAGGGATACGAACGATGTGTGCTCCACTTCGCCAGCGCGAACGCGAGCGGCGCCACCTTCTGGCTCGGACAGGGGTTCGTGCCGGTCGAATACACGATGGCGCGGCACATCGACGAGCGCATCGGCTGGGCGCGCCCCGCCTAGCCCGCTACCACCGGCCGAATACGCCGCGGACGCCGGAGAAGTGCTCTTCGATGCGCCGCCGGTCGCCCGTTCCCAGCCCTGCCGGGAGCTCCGACCGGGGGAAGAACCGGACTTGCGCAATTTCCCAGTGCGGCCGCTCCGTGAGCTCAAAGTCGTTCGAGCAGAACACCGCCTGGTGGTTCGTCACTCGGCGCCACTGGTGGGTGTACACGCCCAGCAGTTCCAGGTTCCCGATGCGGGCGCCCACCTCTTCCCGGGCTTCCCGCCGCGCCGCTGCCTCGAGCGATTCGCCTCGTTTGAGCCCACCACCCGGGAGGAACCAGCCGTTCCGGTAGGTGTGCCGAACCAGCAGCACCTCATCGCCACGGGTCAGCACCAGCTTCGCACCCACCAGGTGGCCGCCGCCAAGTTGCCAGCGCACCACCTGCGCCTTCCACAGGAGCGGCGCTACCCAGCGCAGTGTTCGATCCCGCAGTCGCACCGCTTGCATCTTCGCCGACTGTCGGCCTGGCCGCGAGCCGAACATCTCTATCGGTCTCTCCCGCCGTTTGGTTACCGTTTCGAGTGCGGAGTTCCCGGGTTGTCACCGAACGTTTCCCTCGATCGTCCCTAGGACCGTCGAACCTACTGACGAGATCAGGCGACGCCGTCGCCTTCTGAGGGACACCATGAAGGTATTCCGCCGGTTCATCACATGGGGTAGGGGGGAGACAAGCCGCGAGGAAGGTCAGTCGCTGGTGCTGTTCGCCGCAGCGGCCCTGGTCATGGTTGGCTTCGTCGCGCTCACCATCGACGTTGGCCGCTTCGTCTGGGCGCGAACCCAGATGCAGGCCGCCGTCGACGCCGCCGCGCTCGCAGCCGCCCAGAGCATGCCCGACAAGATCGAGGCAGAGGCACAGGCCCAGCACTACTGGAACACGAACGCGGAGTTCATCAACCGCGCCGGGAAGAACGTGCGGTTCTACACCAACTTCCCCGGCGACACGAACAAGGGCGTTCACGTCAAAGGCGAAGCCGAGATCCCGACCATCTTCGCTCACCTGTTCGGCCTCTCCCACTGGAATGTGTCGGCCGAAGGCGTTGCGGAATCCCAGGTTCTCGATATCGCGCTCGTCCTCGATACCTCGGGGTCGATGTGTTTCGGTACCTACCCGGACGTCGAATCCGGCACCGCCTGGATGGGCCCCGGCAAGAACCCGCCGAAGCTCGATCAGGACCTGTCCTCCACCACCGGCAACACCAACGTCACGGTGAAGGTGACCAACGCGAAGGCGTTCGAAAGCTACGTGAACCAGAGCTACGGCGGCCGCAAGGGAACCATCAAGATCGGAAACGAGCTGCTGCGCGTGCGGAGCGTCGATACCAAGAACAACACCATCAAGGTCGACCGCGCCCAGCGCAACGACCACACCGGGCAGAACACGCCCAAGCTCTCGCACTCGAAGGGCGCGGAAATCTGGCGCAACTGGAACTCCTGCGCCGACGCCGCCCGCTACAACAGCGGCCCCTACGAGCCTTACGACACGATGATCGATGACGCCGAGTTCTTCGTGACGCTGTTCGACGACCGCTACGACAAGATCGGTGTCGCCTCCTTCAGCTCGACAGCCAAGCGCGCCCAGTCGCTTACCTCGAACTTTGGCGCCGTCCACTCCGCCCTCAACTCGCTGGCCATTCCCGAAGGCGGTACGAACATCGCACATGGCCTGGGACTTGGGCGCGGCATCGTGACATCGAGCGGAACTCGCGATAACTCCCTGCGCATCATCGTCTTCCTCACCGACGGCGTCGCCAACCAGTACTGCAGCGGCACGTACTCCTCGACGCTCTACACCAGCACGTCGTGCACCAGCCGCTCGGGCGAAGCGACCGCGCGTGACCACGCGCTCCGCGAAGCGGACGCTGCTGCTTCCCGGGGAATCGTGATCTACACCATCGGCCTCGGGCCCGAAGTCGACGACGCGCTCCTCAACGAGATCGCCCGCAGGACCGGCGGCGAGTATCACAAGGCCCCCACCATCGCCCAGCTCGACGACGCGTTCAGGGCCATTGCCCAGTCGACCCACGTCAAGCTGAGCCAGTAGCGCCAGGCCCGGCGGCATAACGAAGAAGGGAGCACCACACCCGGTGCTCCCCTTTCTTTTCTTGCGTAACCGTGGCTCTTAGGCCGTGCCCGCGCCGTTCTGGTTCACCGCCGTCGTCGCCTGCGAAGGCCGATCGAGGATGTCGTCGATGAGCCCGTACTCCTTCGCTGCCTTCGGGTCGAGCCAGAAGTCGCGGTCGGTGTCCTGTTCGATGCGCTCCAGCGGCTGCCCGGTCGTCTCCGCGATGATGTTGCGAAGCACCCGCTGCAGCCGCAGCGTCTCCCGCGCCTGGATCTCGATGTCGCGCGCCTGGCCCTGGGCGCCGCCGAGCACCTGGTGCAGGTGAACCGTCGAGTGCGGCAGCGCGTATCGCTTGCCCTTCTTCCCGGACGTGAGCAGCACCGTGCCCATGCTCGCCGCGAGGCCGATGCACACCGTTGACACGTCGGGCTGGATGAGCTGCATCGTGTCGTAGATCGCCAGGCCCGCCGTCACGCTCCCGCCCGGGCAGTTGATGTACATCATGATGTCCTTCTCGTCGTCTTCGCGCGCCAGGTAGAGCAGCTGCGCGATGATGACGTTGGCCACCATGGCATCGATCGGCGTCCCCATGAACACGATCCGCTCCTTGAGGAGCAGCGAGTAGATGTCATAGGCTCGTTCGCGCCGCCCGTCCGACTCGATCACGAAGGGCATGATGTCCTGTGGCCGTACGAGGTCGGCATCGGGCTTCTTACCCGCGACCAACTCCTGGATGAGGTCGAAACTCTGGCTCACGCTGCCCTCCTGCTTCGGTGCTGGTTCAAGTGTGACGGGTGCGCACCCGCAGATGCAAAGCCCGCGAACCTGCTCGTGTGTAACCCATCACTCTCGGTACCTTTGCACCGCTGCCCGGCAGCGCGTTCAGCCGAATCACCGTGGTATGCTCACGCGCACACAGGAGTTAGCTGGTGACAGAAGAACAGAGCCTGATTACAGATGAACACCGCGCGCTGATCGACAAGCGCGGTGACCCCATCAAAGTCGTAGTGAAAGAAGAAGACGCTCGCCGCATGCGCGACGTCATCGGCGACCCCGACCCGCGCTGGGCCGACGGGACGGGCATGGCGCCCCCGTACGTGCTCGCGATGCTCGGCGGTGGCCGCCGCCCGGATATGGTCCGCATCCTTCCCGGCGGCCTGCTCACGCAGCAGGAATGGAAGTTCTCCCGGCCCTTCCGCATCGGCGAAGAACTCACCGGGTACTCCCAGGTCTTCGATATCCGGGAGCGCCTCGGCGGCCGGTACGGTCATAGCGTTCTCGTGACCACAGGCACCGACTACTACGACGCGGACGGCAACCACGTCGCTTCCGCCATGATGACCATCACCCAGTTCGATCCCAAGGGGGCGGAGCGCAACGAATGACCCGCTATTTCGAAGACGTCAACGTAGGAGACGAACTCGAGCCACTCCCGTTCACCCCAACCACCGACATGGCGATCGACTTCTTCGGGCGCGATAACCCGACCAACCCCGCCTTTGCCGATGCCGAGGCAGGCAAGCGCATGGGCGTCGGAGGCGCACTCGTGCCCGGCCTCCTGAAGGTCGCCATGATCACCCGCTACGTGAACGAGTGGGCGGGCCCCGATTCCTCGCTGTCGAACATCCGCGTCGCCTACCGGCGCCCCGACGTTGCCGACCGCGAACTCGTGCTCGCCGGCCACGTCGTCGACAAGCGCCAGGAGGACGGCGAAAACATCGTCGAGCTCGAGGTCGTGACGCTCGCCGAAGGCCAGCCGTCCGTGCGCAGCAACGTACAGGTCAAGCTGCCCTCGAAGAGCTAACGGCGACATCTCCCGGCGAGAATCACAGGCTCACGGCGGGTCTTGCCCGCCGCGGGCCTGCACGCCGTTGACACTTACGCAGGCACGACCCTACCCTGCAAATCACAATCGAATACTCGGCGTTGAACGGGAAGAGTAGCCCGTCAAGCGAGCCTCCAGAGAGCCGGGAAGAGGTGTGAGCCCGGTGGCAGCGCGACAGGTGAATGGGCCCGGGAGCTCCGGCAGCGAACGGCACACGCTCACTAGCTGACGGCGGAAGGGGCACCGATATCGCAGCCCAGGCGATCGCCACGCACGCACGCGCGGCCGTCGCTGAAAAGAGTGCTTCGGCGCCTCGCGCCGGAGAACAAAGGTGGCACCGCGAGAACCCCTCGTCCTTTGAGACGGAGGGGTTTTGTGTTGTAGTGAGCGTTACTTCAAGGGGGGAATTCCATGACGCAGAAGAAGTACTTCCTGCCAGAGTCGGAACTGCCGACCCACTGGTATAACATCGCTGCCGACCTGCCTACCCCGCCCCCGCCGCCGCTCCACCCGGCGACGAAGGAACCCATCGGCCCCGAAGCACTCGCGCCGCTGTTCCCGATGGAGCTGATCAAGCAGGAAGTCAGCACCGAACGCTACATCGAAATCCCCGAGGAGGTCCGCGAGGTCTACCGGATCTGGCGGCCCAGCCCGCTCGTGCGCGCGACCGGCCTCGAAAAGGCGCTCGATACCCCCGCCCGCATCTACTACAAGTACGAGGGCGTATCGCCGTCCGGCTCCCACAAGCCCAACACCTCGGTGGCACAGGCCTACTACAACAAACAGGAAGGCGTGAAGCGCATCGCCACCGAAACCGGCGCAGGCCAGTGGGGTTCGTCGCTCGCGTTCGCCTGCAGCATCTTCGGCATCGAGTCGAAGGTCTACATGGTGCGCATCAGCTACAACCAGAAGCCCTACCGGCGTTCGCTGATGCAAGTCTGGGGCGGCTCCGTCGTGCCCAGCCCGAGCCAGGACACACAGGCTGGCCGCGCCATCCTCGAAAAGGACCCCGATTCCAACGGCTCGCTCGGTATCGCCATTAGCGAGGCCGTCGAAGACGCCGCCATGCGCGAAGACACGAAGTACTCGCTCGGCAGCGTCCTCAACCACGTCCTCCTGCATCAGACGGTCATCGGCCAGGAAGCCATCAAGCAGATGGAGATGGCTGGCGACTACCCCGACGTGGTCATCGGGTGCGCGGGCGGTGGTTCGAACGCTGCGGGCCTCATGTTCCCGTTCCTTCGCGAGCGGCTCGTGAACGGCAAGCAGACCCGCTTCCTGGCCGTCGAACCGGCGTCCTGCCCAAGCCTCACCAAGGGCGAGTACCGCTACGACTTCGGCGACACCGCCGGCCTGACGCCACTGATGAAGATGTACACACTCGGCCACAGCTTCATGCCGCCGGGCATCCATGCGGGTGGTCTCCGCTACCACGCCATGGCGCCGCTCCTCTGCCACCTCTACGCCGAAGGCCATATCGAAGCGCGCGCCTACCCGCAGAACCCCTGCTTCGAAGCGGCGACGCTCTTCGCCCGGACCGAGGGCATCGTCCCTGCGCCCGAAAGCTCGCACGCCATTCGCGGCGCCATCGACGAAGCCATCGCTGCCCGGCAGGACGGCGAGAGCCGCGTCATCCTGTTTAACCTCAGCGGCCACGGCTTCCTCGACCTGCAGGCGTACGACGACTACCTCGCCGGCAAACTCATCGACGACTACTACCCGGAGGAAAAGGTCCGCGAAGCCATGCGCGACCTCCCCGAGATCCCGTAAGGAGGCACCATGCCTACGCTCGAAGCCCGTATTCGCACGGTGCTCGACAAGAAGTCGATGCTCAAGCACCCCTTCTTCCAGGCATGGACCAGGGGCACGCTCGAACCGGAGTACATACAGGAACACGCCCGCCAGTTCTATCATTTCGAAAGCGCGTTCCCGCGATTCCTGAGCGCTATCCATACGCGCACAGAATCCCCCCGGATCCGCCAGCTCCTGCTCGATAACCTCTGGGACGAAGAGCACGGAGAGCGGAACCACCCTGCGCTCTGGCTCGAATTCGCCGAGGCTGTCGGCGTGCCCGCAGCGGAGGTGAAGGCCTCGAAGCCCAACGCGGAGACCGCCGCGCTCATCGACCACTTCTACGACCAGGCAGGCAATGCGCCGATCAGCGAGGCCCTTGCCACCCTGTTTGCGTTCGAAGGCCAGGTGCCCGACATCGCCTGGCAGGTGATCAAGGGCCTCACCGAGCACTACGGCTTCCGTCCCAACCAGTTCGAGTTCTACTCGGTGCACCTCGTGGCCGACATCGCCCACGCGGGCGCCGAGATCGCCGCTATCGAAGAATCCTGCGAGGACGAGCAGGCAGTTGCCGCCGCGGCCGACCGCGCCTGCGACCGACTCCTCGCATTTCTCGATGGCTGTTACGCAACGGCAGGCGTGCGCTGATGGCCGATTTCGAGTACCAGAACGTAGAGGCCTGGAACACCGCCGTGCGGCTCGCGGCTGCGGTCGGCCGCCTGCGCATCGCCTCCAACCTCAAGGCGTCCGCGGACGCGCAGGCGAAGGCGTTCGAGGCTGCGGGCATCGCCTGCGGGCTCATCGCCGACGGCGCCAGCCGCGAAGGCCCGGCACAGGTGTCCCTCTACCGTGACGCCCGCGGAGCCATCGCCCAGTGCAGCAGCTGGCTCCATGTGCTCGCCACGGTCACGAACCAGGAGCCCGACGTCTTCGACGAAGAGCTCCGGCTCGCCGATACCGCCTCGCGTCAGCTTGCCGCCCTGCTCCGCACCCTCGACCGTCCCCAGCGAGGCATGGGCCCGCGGCCCGCTCCCGCTGGCGGACGCAACCGCACCGGAGGTCCCCGATGACCGAACGGAAGCGCATCCTCACCGGAATTCGCCCGACCGGCGCCCTGCATCTCGGGCACTACGCCGGCGCGCTCGAAAACTGGGTCAAACTCCAGCACGACTACGAGTGCTACTTCCTCATCGCTGACTACCAGGTCTCCGACTACGCCGACGACATCCCGCTCGTCCGCGAGGCCGTGTGGGAGGTCGCCCTCGACTGGCTCGCCGTGGGGCTCGACCCCGAAAGCAGCTCCTTTGTGATCGAAAGCCTGGTGCCCGAACATGCCGAGCTCACCACGCTCCTCGGCTGGTTCCTGCCGCTCGGCATGCTCGAACGGAACCCGACGCTCAAGGCCGAGATGGACGCGATCGAGAACCCGGAGGACGGCCAGAAGTCCGGCAAGTCCGTGCCCATCGCCTTCTACACCTACCCGGTGATGCAGGTCGCGAACATCCTCATGCCGCGCGCGCACCTGGTTCCTGTCGGCGATGACCAGCTCCCCCACATCGAGCTCACGCGCGAGGTTGCCCGGCGCTTCAATCGCCGGTTCAAGCCCGTGTTCCCCGAACCTGAGGCACTGCTCGGTCGCGTCGCCCGCCTCGTCGGCACTGACGGTAACGCCAAGATGAGCAAATCCCGCCGGAACGCGATCTACCTGAAGGACGACGCGAAGACCGTCGCGAAGAAGGTGCGCTCGATGTACGGCGGGCCGCCACGCGCCGCCAACGAACCCGGGAAGGTCGAGGAGAACCCGATCTTCCTCTACTTCGACGCCTTCTACCCCGACAAGGAGGAGGTGAAAGACCTCAAGGAGCGCTACGAACGCGAAGGCGTGGCCAACTCCGAGCTCAAGGAAAAGCTCACCGTCGCGCTCAACGAGTTCCTCGACCCCATCCGCGACCGCCGTGCGCGGTACGAAAGCAACATGCGCCTCGTGCGCGAAGCCCTTGAAGCCGGGACGAAGCGGGCCCGCGCCATCGCCCAGGAAACCATGGAGATGGTCCGGGACGCGCTCGATCTCAACTACCTGAGTAAGTACTGATGCTGCGGCCAACGCTCGAAGAAGTACGGGAAATGGCGAAACGGGGCGAGGGCAACATCGTCCCCGTCTACCGCGAGGTTGCCGCCGACCTCGAAACGCCGGTGTCGGCCTACCTCAAGGTTGCGCGCGGCAACTACTCCTTCCTGCTCGAATCGGTCGAGGGCGGCGAACGGCTCGCACGCTACAGCTTCATCGGCACCGAGCCCTACCGCGTGCTTCGCACCGGCGACAACCCCGGCGCGGGCGAGATACCCGGCGACCCGCTCGTCCACATCGAGGACGAGCTCAAGCGCTTCCGCCCGGTCCCCGTCGAGGGGCTCCCCCGGTTCCACGGCGGCGCGGTGGGCTACATGGCGTACGAAGTCGCCCGGTACTACGAAGACCTGCCCGTGCCCGAGTCCGACCCCCAGGGCTTCCCCGAGTCGGTGTTCCAGTTCGTCGATTCCCTGCTCGTCTTCGACCACCTGATGCACACCATCAAGGTGGTCAGCCACGCACGGCTCGATGGCGACGTCGAGGCCGCCTGGCGCCAGGCCGCGTGGCGGATCGACGAGCTGGTGAAGCGCCTCGAACAGCCGCTCACCCAGCTCCCCTACGAGCCCGGTGGACTCACACCGCGGCCCGATGGCTTCGTCTCGAACACGACGAAAGAAGAGTTCATGGCACGCGTCCTCAAGGCGAAGGAGTACATCGTCAAGGGCGACACCTACCAGATTCAGATCTCGCAGCGGTTCGAACGCCACACCGACGCGCACCCGTTCGAGGTCTACCGTGCGCTTCGCCGCGTGAACCCGTCCCCCTATATGTACTTCCTCGAGATGGACGGCCTGTATGCGGTCGGCGCCTCACCCGAGATGCTGATTCGCGTCGAAGACGGCCAGATCGAAACCCACCCGATCGCCGGCACCCGGCGGCGCGGCCGCGATGCCGAGGACGAACGCCGCATGACCGAGGAACTCCGCAACTCTGAAAAGGAGCGCGCCGAGCACATCATGCTCGTCGACCTCGCCCGGAACGACCTCGGCCGTGTCTGC
The DNA here is from genome assembly GCA_964632355.1 of uncultured Anaerolineaceae bacterium. Classification (GTDB taxonomy): domain Bacteria; phylum Chloroflexota; class Dehalococcoidia; order Tepidiformales; family Tepidiformaceae; genus JALOAP01. The sequence continues at coordinate 70,757 of CAZWBW010000002.1, forward strand.
GAACCCGGCAGCGTCCAGGTAACCGCGCTGATGGAGATCGAGCGCTACTCCCACGTGATGCACATGGTTTCGCACGTCGTTGGGAAGCTCCGGCCCGATGTCTCGACGTACGATGCGCTCCGCGCGTACTTCCCGCACGGCACGGTCACCGGCGCGCCCAAGATCCGCACGATGGAGATCATCGCCGAACTCGAAGGCGAGCAGCGCGGCGGCTACGGCGGCTGCATCGGCTACATCGACATGTCCGGCAACTGCGATACCGCGCTCGCCATCCGCACGATCTGGATGAAACCCGGAACCGCCTACTTGCAAGCGGCGGGCGGCGTCGTGTACGACAGCTCCCCCGAGGGGGCGTACCTCGCGTCGGGCCACCCGGCGCGTGCGATGATGCGGGCAATCGAACTCGCTGAGGTCACCGCGGCGGAGCGCCCGCGCGGGAGCCTCGGGTATGGCTAGCCTCAGCATGCGGAGGAGCTCGCGATGACCGACCGGCGGCCCGATCGCATCTACGGCATCCTCGTGCGTGATGGACGCGTGTTCCTTCGCGGCGAAGGTGACAGCCTCGGGCTGCCCGGCGGCCTCTTTCCCCCGCTTGCCGACCATCGCAAGAACGAACTCAAAGCGTTGCTGTACGACCAGCTCGGGATCATCGCCGATTCCATCTGGGCCCAGGGCGCCTTCGACTACCAGGCCCCCGGCGAGGACCGCCCGTACTTCTCCGGCTTCTACAGCGTCTGGAACTGGGAAGGCGAGGTGCCGCCGGATGCCGGGACGTGGCTCACCAAGCAGGAGGTTATCGACTCGAACCTTGTCCCGAGCCTGCGCATCCTGTTGTACAGCGTGCTCGAAACCCTCGCCCTGAGGACAACATGAGCCACGACATCCAGCTCGCTGCACTCGTCGTTCGCGACGGACGCCTGCTCCTGCTCCGGGACGCCACCGGCACCTGGAAGCTGCCTGCCGGGCCTCTGCCCGACGACGCGGACGCCGACGAAGCGATGGACGCCATCCTCCAGGCGCACGGGATCGACGCCCCCGCCGTGGAGGAAGACTTCCTCCAGACCGCCTACCTCCAGCGCGAGGGGCGGTACACCGTGTTCAACCTTTACGGCCCGTCGGGGTGGACCGGCGAGCCCATCGCGCCCGCTGGCGAAGAACTGGGGTGGTTCGATGTCGCCGACCTCGACACCCTCGAAATGGACCCACAGGTCCGCAACGCAATCTACGAAGTACTTGGACTAAAGGAGACGAACGACGACGCCCTCCTGTCGGCAGTCGCGTCAGTGGTGGGAGAAGCAATGGAACAGGTGGTGACCGAAACCCCGGCCCAGCCGGCCGGAAACGGGAGTGGCGCTTCGACGAGCCGCAGCAGCCGATTCGCCTCGCGCCGCGAAGCCGGGCTCGATGTACTCGGGACCCTGAACGCGACAGACGGGGAGAAGGCCGCCCGCTCGATGTTCGACATGTACGGCCCACTGACCGACGACGTGCTCGACTTCGCCCTCGGCGAGGTGTGGGCCGACGACACGCTCGACCGCCGCACGAAAAGCCTGCAGGTGGTCGCCATCATCGCCGCCCAGGGCCACGCCGGGCCCCTTCGCTCGCACATCAACGGCGCGCTCAACCATGGCGCAACCCCCGAGCAGATCGTCCAGACGCTTCGCCTGGTCGCGGTCTACGCGGGCTTCCCCGCCGCGCTCGAAGCCTGGCGCGTGATGGAGAAGGTCTTCGCGAGCCGCGGCATCAAGATCGGGAGGAACAAGTGAAGGCACTCCTCTGGGACATGGACGACACGCTGCTCAACACGCTCCCCGCGCGGATGCGTGCGCTCGCCCATGCCTACGAGGTGTGCCTCGGCGAATCCGTCGATCCGCTCGCCCTCTGGCGGTCTCACCGCGGCGGCACGCTCGAAGCGCTCGGCGCCCGTCTCATGGGCGAGGCAGGCCCAAAGTTCGTGAAGGCCTACCGCGACTTCTACTACAAGCTCGACCGGCGCGCCGTGCCATTCGAAGGCACCGAAGAGGTGCTCCGTTCGTGCCACCGCGCGGGCATCCCGATGGCCGTCGTCACCTCGAAGATCTCCTACGGCGCCATCGACGAGCTGGAAGACGCCGGCCTGCTCCAGTACTTCGCCGCTGTCGTCGGCTATGACGACACCGAACACCACAAACCCGACCCGCAGCCTATCTACACCGCGATGGAGCGCCTCCTCGTTGATGACCCCGAGGAGGTGGCCTTCGTCGGCGACAGCCCGGCAGACATGTTCGCCGCCCGGAACGCCGGTTGCACGTCGATCGCCGCCCTCTGGGGCGCACTCGACGAGGAACTGACGCTCGACGCATCGCCGAATCACACCGCACGAACTCCGTACGACGTCCTGCGCGTCGTCGAACTCCGCATGGCCGGGGTCGGAAGCTGATGGATAAGCACGTCACCCACCTCGCTGTTCGCTTCTACCGCATCGCCGGGGTGGAACTCGTGCTTGTGCCGCTCGTCCGCGAGACCGCGTCGTTCACGCGATCTGCCGGCGACGGGTATTTCCTCGTCACGCTTATCGGCGAACCGGGCAGCGCCTACCCGCTGAACCTCCGGTCGCCCGGCTCCTTCGACCCCGACTACCTCGAGAACAAATTCCGCCTCGATCGCCGGGGCTATAGCTACTCACCCGAAGAACTGGCCGCGGCGCTCCAGGAAGTGGCGCGCGACCTGCTGAGCGAGGAGGGCCTCGATCGATGACCACGCTGCTCATCGATAACTACGACAGCTTCACCTACAACCTCTACCAGTACCTCGCCGAACTCGGGGCGGACGTCGTCGTGCACCGCAACGACAAGATCACGCTCGAAGAGTGCGACGCGCTCCGGCCCGACCACGTGGTCATCTCCCCCGGCCCCGGCGACCCCGGCGACGCAGGAATCTCACGCGACGTCATTCGCCACTTCGCCGGCAAGGTACCGGTGCTTGGCGTTTGCCTCGGCCACCAGTGCATCTACGACGTCTACGGCGGCCGGGTCGCCGGCGCGGGCGAAATCATGCACGGCAAGGTTTCGGCCATCACTCACGACGGCCGCGGCGTCTTCCGCGGCCTCCCCGAGCGGTTCAACGTCTGCCGCTACCACTCCCTCGCCGGGACGCCCGATACCCAGCCGGCGGAACTCGAAATCACCGCGAAAACGGACAACGGCATCATCATGGGCGTCCGTCACCGCGAGTTCACTGTCGAAGGTGTCCAGTTCCATCCCGAGTCGATCGCCACCGAGTTCGGGAAGGACTTACTCCGAAACTTCCTCGAGATGGAGGGCGGCCGATGGTAATCCAGGACGCCATCAAGGCGCTCGTCGATGGCAACGGGCTTACCCCCGAACTCGCGCGCGGCGCCATGGAAGAACTCATGACGGGTTCGGCGACCCCGTCGCAGGTGGGCGCATTTCTCGCTGGCCTGCGCATCCGCGGCGAAACGCCCGAGGTCGTCGCTGCCTGTGCCGACGTCATGCAGTCCCACGCTGACCCCGTCCCGGCGCCCGATGTCATCGACATCTGTGGTACCGGCGGCGACGGCGCCGACACTATTAACGTCTCGACTGCTGCCGGCATCGTCGTCGCAGCCGCGGGCGGGCGTGTCGCGAAGCACGGAAACCGCGCCATGTCATCGCGCTGCGGCAGCGCCGACGTGCTCGAAGCTCTCGGCGCGCGCCTCGATCTCGATGGGCCTCGGGTCGCGCAGGCGATCGATTCCTGCGGGTTCGCATTTCTCTTCGCGCAGCAGTTCCACCCCGCGATGAAGCATGTCGCCGGTCCTCGCCGCGAACTCGGCGTCCGGACCGTGTTCAACATGCTCGGCCCCCTCACCAACCCGGCTCGCCCCCGCGGACAGCTCGCTGGCGTTGGCGCGCTGCACCTTGCGCCACTCATGGCCCAGGCCTTCGCCCTCCGCGGCATGGAGCGCGCCATGGTGGTCCACTCCGCCGACGGCCTCGATGAGATCAGCCCTGCGGGCGTCACCTACGCCTGGATCGTCTCGGAAGGCAAGGTCGTCGAACGCGAACTCCAGCCGGCCGACTTCGGGCTCGCATCTCATCCGCTCGCATCCGTCGCGGGTGGCGAACCTGCCGACAACGCCCGGGCGATCGTCTCCGTGCTCGAGGGCGAAGAAGGGCCAGTGGCCGACTTCGTGATAATGAATGCCGCCGCCGCCTGCTTCGTGGCCGGCCTCGCGTCCGACCTCCGCAGCGGCGCCGAACTCGCCCGCGAAGCCATCGCCTCCGGGCGCGCCCGGCAGGTGCTCGACCGCTACATCGCCGTCTCGCAGGAGCTCGCGAATGCCTGAGCCCACGATCCTCGATCGCATCGTGGCTCGCCGGCGAGAGGATGTTCGCCTCGCCAAAGAGGCCGTGCCGTTCGTCGAACTGCAGGCGAAGGTTCGGCAGGCGCCACCCGCGATCGACTTCGTGCAGCGGCTCCGGCAGGCCGCCCCGATGGCCCTCATGGCCGAGATCAAGCGCGCTTCGCCGAGCAAGGGCGACATCGCACCGGGCATGAACGCGCCCCGGCAGGCGATGAAATACGCGCGCGCGGGCGCCGCAGCCATTTCCGTGCTCACCGAACCAACATGGTTCAAAGGCACCCTCGACGACATGCACGCGGTGCGGCTCGCGCTCGGTCAGCTCGAGGACCGGCCCGCGGTGCTCCGCAAGGACTTCGTCATCGACCCGTACCAGGTGTACGAGGCCCGCGCCTACGGCGCCGACGCCGTGCTCCTGATCGTCGCGTGCCTCGACGATGAGCATCTCCACGGTCTCCTCGGGCTCGTTCGCGAAATGGGCATGGAGGCACTGGTTGAAGTGAACAACGCCGAGGAGATGGAGCGCGCCATCGCCGCCGGCGCCGCCGTCATCGGTGTGAACAACCGCGACCTCCGCAGCTTCACCGTCGACCTCGCGACCACCGACCGGCTCGCCGCCATGGTCCCCGAGAACGTCATCCTCGCGGCGCTCAGCGGCATCTCCTCCCGCTCGGACGTCGAACGGTTCGCGGCCCAGGGCGCGTCAGCTGTCCTCGTCGGCGAAGCGCTCATGGTCGCGCCCGACCCGGGCGAGAAGGTGCGCGAGTTGCTGGGCATCCAGGCGCCGGTGCAGGCAGGAGAATAGCGGCGTGACCCTCGTGAAGATCTGCGGCCTTCGCGACCCCGAAACCGCCCGCGCCACCGTCCAGGCCGGCGCGGACTTTGTCGGCCTCGTCTTCGCCGAATCGAAGCGGAGAGTCACGCCCCAGCAGGCGTTCGACGTCCTCGAAGCCGTCCGCGAAGGCCGCGATCCGACGACTCCTGTAACGTTCGAAGCCCCAGAGCGGGGCGAAGTCCGCGGCGCAAGCTGGTTCGGCGCATGGAGCGAGGCAATCGAGCAGGCCGTCTTCCGCTACCGGCCGCTCGTCGTGGGGGTTTTCGCCGACCAGCCACTCGAAGAAGTGAACGACATCGCCGACGCCGCCGGGCTCGACCTCGTACAGCTCTCCGGCGGTGAGGACGCCGACTACATCCGCGGCGTTCGCCGGCCCGTGGTTCGCGTTCTCCACGTCGGCGCCGAAGACGACGCGTCGTCGCTTGCCGACCGGGCGCTCGAAGTACCGACGGCGGCCATCATGCTCGATACCGCCTCCGGCAACGCCCGTGGCGGCACAGGCACGCCGTTCGACTGGAGCCTCGCGACCGAAGCCTCCGCCCGGCTGCCGCTCGTCCTCGCCGGCGGGCTCCGCCCGGACAACGTTGCCAATGCGGTCGAGCAGGTCTCGCCATGGGCCGTCGACGTATCGAGCGGCGTCGAAACCGACGGGACCAAGGACATCGAAAAGATCCGCGCATTTATCCGCGCCGCCAAGGGGGGTAATCGTGGGCGCTGAGACAGTACTTTCGCCACGCTTCGGAGAATTCGGCGGGCGCTACATTCCCGAAACGCTCGTGGGCGCGCACGAAGAGCTCGAGCGCGCCTACATCGAAGCCCGCAACGACCCCGAGTTCCACCGCGAACTCGACGAACTGAATCGGAACTACGTCGGCCGCCCGACGCCGCTCTATTTCGCCGAGCGCCTCACACGCGAGTGCGGCGGCGCGCGCATCTGGCTCAAGCGAGAAGACCTCGCGCACACCGGCGCCCACAAGATCAACAACGCGATCGGCCAGGCCCTGCTCGCAAAGCGCCTCGGCAAGCCGCGCATCATCGCCGAAACCGGCGCTGGCCAACACGGCGTCGCGACCGCGACTGTCTGCGCCATGCTCGACCTCGAATGCGTCGTCTACATGGGCGCCGAGGACGTGCAGCGCCAGTCGCTGAACGTGTTCCGCATGAAGATGCTCGGCGCGACCGTCGTCTCCGTTGATTCGGGCAGCCGCACGCTCAAGGACGCCATCAACGAAGCGATGCGCGACTGGGTGACCAACGTTCGCACGACGCATTACCTCATCGGCTCGGCGATCGGCCCGCACCCGTTCCCGACCATCGTGCGGGACTTCCAGTCGGTCATTGGCCGCGAAGCGCGCCAGCAGATGCTCGAACAGGCAGGCAAGCTCCCCGATGTCGCGATCGCCTGCGTCGGCGGTGGCAGCAACGCTATCGGCCTGTTCCACCCGTTTCTC
>CAZWBW010000003.1:0-52147 GCA_964632355.1 uncultured Anaerolineaceae bacterium
TCGAACGAGTTGCGTAAGTGGTACGGGCACGACCCGGCGAAGTGGGACGAGTTTCGTCGGCGCTACGCACAAGAACTCGCCGAGCACCAGGACGCGGTCCGCGAGCTTGAAGCGCGGCTCTCGTCGCCGGTGACGCTGCTGTTCAGTTCGAAGGAGACGAAGCTGAACAACGCGATGGCGCTGCGGGAGTACCTGGAGGCGCGGCAGCAGAAGGGATAGGGGCGGACTACTTGTCCTCGGCCTGTGCTTCAGCACGTGCCTTCGCGGCGGCGATGGCATCGAGCATCTGCTGCGGGATCTCCTTGCCGGCGTCGGCGAAGGCTTTGACGTAGGCAGCCTGTCCGGGGCCGAAGACGGCGCCCTGGTGCTCTTCGATCCAGTCGCGGTTGGCTTCGATGACTTCGAGTTGGCCCTGGAAGCGCGGGGCGACGTAGCGTGCCCAGAGTTCGTAGCTGCGCAGGGTGGCGTCGGTGGGTGCCCATTCGTGTGCGAGGGCGAGGATGCCACCGAGACCGCCGGAGCGCTCGAGGATACGTTCGACGGCGGCGATGGCGTCGTCGGGAGTGCCGATGATTGCTGCTTCGCCGTCGGCAGCCTCCTCGGCGCTGGAGGCCCCGGAAACGAACGGTGAACCGGTGGGGCCGCCCTGGCGGCGGCGGTCGCCGACGTAGGCCTGGCGCTTGAACCCTTCGCGGATGTCGGCGATGGCCTGCTGCTTGGACTCGGCGAGGTGGATGGGGATGACGACGCGCCAGTTGGCGCGGTCGACCCTGGCGCCAGATTGGGCGGCGGCTTCTTCGACCCAACCCCAGGTGCGTTCGAAGGCGGAATTGTCGGCGCCAGCAACCGAGAGGAGCCCGAGGCCGTGCTTGCCGGCCGCCATGGGGCCACTGGGAGTGAAGCTGGCGGCGACGAAGACGGGGAGGTGCGGGTCGCTGTAGTTCGCGAGCTGGAGACGAGCTTCCTGGAGCTTGAACCACTCGGTCTCCATGGTGACCGGCTCGCGATGTCGGAGGAGCTCCATGATGGCGTCGAGGGCCTGGTTCATCCGCTTACGCTGCTCGGTGGGTTCGATGCCCATCATGTAGGCGTCGGAGGTGAGAGCGCCGGGCCCGACGCCGAGCATCGCGCGGCCTTCGGTCAGGTGGTCGAGGAAGACCATCTGGTCGGCGAGGATAAACGGATGGTGGTAGGGGAGGCTGCTGACACCGGTGCCGAGCTTGATGCGCCGGGTGCGCTGTGCGGCTGCGGCGATGAAGGTGCCGGGGTCGGCGATGATCTCCCGGCCGTAGCTGTGGTGCTCACCGAACCAGGCTTCGTCGTAGCCCAGTTCGTCGAGGTACTCGATGAGCTTCAGGTCGCGCTTGAGTGCGAGCGTCGGGTTCTCGCCGATGCGGTGGAAGGGAGCGAGAAAGATGCCGAACTTCATGCGCCGTGGCCGGAAGGTCATGACGTACTCCTGCCGCGCCGCCTATTAGAGAAATAGGGCGCGCCGAATTCTTTGTTAGAGGCTAAGAATCTAGGCTTCAGCACTTTGCGTGTCAACGGACCCGCGGGCCGCGACGAAGTGAGCGGGCTGGAAACGAGAGCGGCCCTGGCCAGGCAGGGTTACGGCCGTTGTTTGCCCGTCGCCGAACAGGCATGACACAAAGCAATCGGCGCTAAATACGCAGAATTACGTACGACGTTTAGGAGTAAGCCTCCTAGTCTTCGACCGCGCGCGGTTTACTCGTCGGCGAGCGAGGTACGACCGACGGTTCCTGGCGGCTGTGGCTCCCGCCAGTGCGCCGCGCGCTGGAGGGAAGACGTGCGTCAGCTTGCTTTCGTTCTCGTTCCGCTCGGAGCCGCCGCGCTCCTTGTCGGGCAGGGTGGGTTAGCCGGCATCATCGCCTGGCTGGCAATCGCACTCGCGCTGTGTGGCCTCGGCATTTCACACCGTCGCCTGAGAGCGGTCGCCGCTTCGGCCCTGGTGGCCGTCCTGGCGGGTACGGCGCTACTCGCGTACACCGGCAACTCGAACGCGAACACTGGCGACTTCACCGTCCACATCAGAACGTCGCAGCAGTCGCCAGACGTCAAGTCGCTGCAGGTGGCCAACACCACGTACGAGGCCGTGAAGTTGGAGTTCGAGGAGTATGCGGCGAATGGTGACGAAGTCACGCTTGTGTTCTCTAGAGAAACGGCCTCGAAGTTGACCGGCCTGCCGCCGGTCGACGGCAAGGAGATGACGGCCGTCTACCACTACGACGACGAGAACTTCGATCTCACGGTTCTCTTCGACGCGACCATCTTCGGGCAGCAGGCACGCGTGCTGGTGAGCCTGCGATGGGCGAGCGCCACTGACTTCGAACCCGAGATTGCAGTGGTGTTCCGGTTCGAACGGATCGACCTTGGAGAGATCAGCGATTCGTGGGACGAATTCCCGGTTCGCTTCAGCAACGCACTTGTCGCCTGGGCCAACGGCGAACAGACGCTCACCGAGTCCGAGGCGATGGGCACCAAGGACTTCTTTGAAGACGGCATCGATGACGGGGACAACCCGCTTTCGGACGCCTCGCTGCACCTGATCCCGGGCGGCGCGAACGTCCAGGCGGCGCTCCACGACGAACCAAATGAGCCGGACCCGCTGGTCGAAGCGGTAGAGTTCCTGGGGCCCGTCCAGACGATTGTTGTACGTGGATCGGCGGGCAAGGTCCCCGGGGGTGACGACGACCCAGACACAAAGGCCCTGGACCTGACGGCGACGGTGCACGTGGTCACCCCGCCCGCGCTCGAAGAGAGCGCCATCACGCTGGACGAGACCACGTGGTCGCTCCAGGTGAAGGGCGAGAAGCAGGACGAGAACATCGTGTTCTTCGGCCAGCTCGCCGGGAAGGCGAGCCTGAACATCGAGGGCACGGCGTACGAGTTCGGCGCGGTCCTGCAAATCGCGCACGACAAGCAAGCAGGCTCCACGAGCTTCACGCTCAAGGGCAACATCGCCGAACTCGAAAACCTGTTCGGGTTGGATTGGCTGGACCTCGACAAGCTGGAGATCGCAGCCGTCTTCTCGCGGTCGGGCACCCCGCCCACAACCTCGGTGAAAGCGACGATTACCGCGAACGTGACCATCGCGGAGGTCGTGCTGAAGGCGACGCTGGGGCTGAAGGTTGGAAACAACCAGACGGAACTGACCGGCTCGCTGGCCCTGGCGCCTGAGGAGGCGGTGAGCCTCGACAGCTTGCTCAATACGCTGGGCGGCCAGGTCGATGAGCGCCTCGGCGGCCTGTCCCTCACGAACTTCGGCATGCACATCACCCTCAAGTCGGCCCAGTCGGGCACGACAGCGACCGTGGCGGTCACCGCGGGCGCTGACATCTTGCCGAACACGTGCGACGGCACGGCCTACCCGGCCGGCCACGCCGACCTGCTGGTCCGGCTGGAACTCGGTGGCGCACAGACGAAGGTGCTGGTTGGCGCCGATGTTACCGGCCTGAGCACGAAGAACATCTCCTGCGACATCCCGTTCGTCTGGACGTTGCCGAACGCGATGCTGCTGTTCGCGACGCAGGACGTTGGGCCCACCGCCTGGTCCGGCGTCGAGGAACCCACGAAGACGTTCTTCGAGCGTTACTTCTGCGGCTCCGCCGGGAGTACGTGCGAGAACCTCCAGCGGGTCATCTGCGCGGAAGGAAGCAGTGTGCCGTGTGACGTCTCGCGCCAGTCCCTCAACGTGAAAGCGGGCGGCACCATCCACGCACTAATGGAACTGGACGGCGATCTGGAGGATGCGCTCAGGGAGATCGGCATCGAGACCAGCGGCGCGCTCCGGGTCACCGGGACGATCCCGATAGGGAACTCCCCGTTCTCCATCAGCGCCGCGTTCCCCACTATCACCCCCGGCCCCGACGCCATCATTGGCCAGGCTAATCTCACGCTGAACGCGAGCATCGAACAGACGAGCTTCAAAGCGAGCATCGACGGCATCTTCTCGATCCGCATCGAGCGGCCGGACCAGGATACATGCGCCGACGTCGAGCCCTCTGGCAGGTTCAGCAACGGCAGGTGCTACGACGCCGTCGACTTGTTCGGGTCGCTCGCGGTGGGGGCGGGTACCAACGGCCTCGAGCTCACCCTCTCCGCGGGGGTCAGCGGCGAGTGGACCAACGCGTTCGGCGTGCCGTGGCTCACCATCAAGAACTTCGCTGTGGAGCTGGGCATCTCGGCCGGCCCAACGAGCGGGCTGAGCTTGAGCATCGGCGCGGGCGGGAGCGTGGTGCTCGGGGAGCACGACCTCACGATCGCGATCAAGCTCGCGGCGCAGGGCCCACCGCCCCGCGTGGTTCTCGAGGGCTTCACGGTCGGGACGAACAGGGGGATCTCGCTGCAGGACATCGTACGGTTGTTTGCACCCGACATCGACGAGAGCGCGCTCCCGCCGAACCTGAGCCTCAAGCGGATCTGGATCGCCTACGGCACCACCGACAACAACACCCTGTGCATCCGGGAAGGGCTCTACATCCGGGCTGAGTTGCATCTCGGCGGCGATCTTGATGGGGATGACAGCAACCCGATCTGCGGGACCACTGGACTTCCGCGCCTCGAGTGTGCCGGCGAATCGGAGGGGACGAAGGAAGACAGCTGTCTTGCGGGCGTCGAACTGGACGTCAGGCCGCACAGTTTCTTCCTCAAGGGGGTGATCAAGGCCTTCAACTTCGGGCCGCTGGCCTTCCAGGACACGATCGTCCTGATCGACCTGAGCCTGCTAAAGCAGGAGATCCGCGTCGAGGGCGGGGCCACGCTCTACAACCCGGTGCTCTGGTACCTGAACGACCCGCACGGCACGAACGAGGTGTGGGCGAGCGCCTACGCGAAGCTGTACGTGAAGCAGAACGCGGGCGTGTTCACGCTGGAGCTCGTCGGGTGTGGCTTGTTGGGCGGCACCAACGTGGCCGACGAGCACTGCACGACCACGGACTCGACAGTCCTACAGGCGTACCTCAACGCGTCTATTACGGCGGACTTCACGAAGGTGGGCCTGGAGTTCTTCGAGCATGCGGAAGTAGAGCTCGAGGTGGCCCTCTCGTCGCCTGCGCTCCAGAAGATCATTGAAGACATCGAAGCCGGGCTGCAGCCGGTGGCCTCGTTCTTCAACGACGCCGCGACCGCGATCGAGGGCAAGGCCACCGAGGTCATGAACAGCGTCGACCAGTGGTTCTGCGAGTCGTTCAATCCCAGCTGCTCAACGCTCAAGGTGACCGCTGAGGCTTACACGAACGGTGCCAAGTACGTCGACGCGGAGATCGAGGCGCAGGACGAGCGAATCAGGAAGTCTGCCGATGTGTGGGCGACCTGCATCGTCACGCACTGGTTCTGGGCGGAAGAATGCGTCGATGAGTACCGGGCCGTGGCCCGGCAGGCCAACGAGGAGGCCATTGCCCGGGCGGGCGGCCGCGAATACATCGCGCTCCACGGAATCCGCAACGTCCGGGGCTTCGGCGGCGTCGTCGACGCACTGGACCCGGACAACGTGCTGGTGCACGGAACCGTCTTCAACTGGCCCGGTGGGGACGAGAAGGCGCCGTGCGAGGAAGGTGGAGTGCTTCACGGGTTCTCCATCTGCAGCATCCCGAGGGGAGAGCCCATCGTCCTTGACGATGTGATCGGGCCGGTGCTGCTTGAAGCGCTGCAGCAGCTGGACCCGGACGTGGTGGCGCTCTTCCTGCCCGAAGAAAGCCAGTCACAGTTCGCTGCCCTGCAGGCGATGGCGACGACCCAGACCACCGGCGTTACCCCGAGCGAGTTCATCGCTAACGTGAAGACGCTGGGCAATACCTTCGACCTGAACAAGCCGCTGATGGTTTGCGAGGCGAAGGCGACGTTCACGCTCACGCCGACGGGTCTCGTTGGGGACACCACGTTCGAAACCCGGATCGATGCCTACGGCGGAAAGGCCATCGTGTCGGCGAACCCGGAGATCGGGGCGGGGTCGGCCTCGCTCAACCAGCGGGACATCAAGCAGGGCGTCATCAGCGACATTCTCGACTCGTCCGTCAGCGACCTGGACTGCCCCGTTGAGACGGCGGCGCCCGGCGAGCTCTCGTTCTCGATGAGTGCCTCGGAGATCAACGAGGGCGACACCCTGGTGCTCACCGGCAAGGCTGAGCCCGAGGCGACGGTTACGGTGACGTGGGGCGACGGTAGCGCGGCCACCATCGTTACGGCCGACGGGGCCGGCAACTGGACGGCAAGCCACACCTACGCCGACGGGCCGAAGGTGTTCGGCATCAGGGCGACCGCCCAGGGCGCGCCGGATGCAACGAGCCTCATCGTGATCAAGAACGTAGCGCCGACGCTCGCGCCCGTTGCGCAGCCGGAGGCTACGAACGAGGGAAGCACGGTGACGCTCTCCGGATCCTACTCGGACCCGGGCGTGCTCGATACGCATCAGCTGACGGTCGACTGGGGCGACGGGTCGGAACCGACCTTGGTGTTCTTCGCGGCCGGCAACAGCAGCTTCTCGGTGAGCCATACCTACGTCGATGACGATCCGACGTGGACCCCCGAGGACACCTACACCATCACCCTGAGCCTCCGGGACAAGGACGCTGGTTTGGCCACGACATCGACCACGGTGCTCGTGAAGAACGTCGTGCCAGCGAACATCTCGCTGGATACGGCAACGTGGGCCGGCGGAACCGCGGAGCGGGACGCGAACGGCGCCCTGGTCGTGCCCGAGGGCACGGTGGTCACGTTCTCCGGGTCCTTCCGGGATCCCGGGCAGGCCGACCTGCACACCGTCACGGTAGCCTGGAATGAGGGCGAGTTGATCCAGGAAGCCACGGTCACGCGTGACTCCAGCGATCCGACGCTCTACCGGTTCACCGTCGAGCGGGCGTTCGCCGACGATCACCCGTCCACAGGCACGCCCAGCGACCTCGCGAGTGTGATGATCCTCGTCAGCGACGATGACAGTGGAGCATCGCAACTGGAGGTCGACGTTCGCATCGCCAACGTGGCACCCGATGTCACCGTGACGCCGGCGTCCCAGGAGGTGCAGTACAGCGATCCGCTTGGGCGCATCACGATCACGGCGAACGACGTGCGCGGACTCGTGAACCAGGCAGACGGGACGCGCAGCGAAACGCTGGCGATCGCCACGCGCTGGAAGCTCGATGACGGCGAGTGGCAGCCGGGTCTCTTCGGCGACCTCGCGCTCTCGGCGTCTGCCTGCTCGATCAGCGGCGCGCTGGAGACGGCACGCCAGACCTGCACGTGGTCGATCGACGGCATCGTCAACGTGCAGCCCGGCCTCTACACCATCGAGGTGACCATCACCGACGACGACACCGGCACCACGACGCGGACCATCACCGTCGAGGTGAAGCCCGAGGACGCGCGTGCTACGTACACCGGGCCCACGCTCATCTCGGCGCCGTCGCTGGCGAACGGCTCGGCGGAGGTGCTGCTGCGGGCTACGGTGCGCGACATCTCGGTTGTGCCGGGCATCGAGCCGCCCGACGAGTACCCGGGCGACATCACGAACGCAACGGTCACCTTCGTGGACCGCGCAACGGGTGAGGCGCTCTGCACGGCGCCGGTGGTCCCCATCTTCGTGGGGAACACCACGACTGGCGGCGCCTCGTGCACCGCGACGCTCACCCTCGCCGGCAACCAGACCGTCCGCACCTATGACATCGGGATCGTTGTCGGTGGGTGGTATATCCGCGACGATGCCGAGGACGATGTCGAGGTTACGATCGAGCGGCCGACCGGCGACTGGGTCACCGGTGGCGCCACCCTTGTCGTGACGGGCGGAGCGGGCACCGTCGCACCGGGCGGCAATATCGACGTGAACGCGTCGACCCAGTGGAAGAACAAGAACAGCGAAATCCAGGGAATGCTGCGCTTCCGCTTCACGGCGGGAGGCAAGAAGTACGAGGTGCAGGTGACGAGCTTCGACTCGATCGGCACCCGCGACCTGGGTAAGGGCAAGTCTGGCGAGGCCCAGATCGAGGCCCGGGCGACGCTGTTCGACATCACGAAGAGCCCCGGGAACCCGGTGACGGTTGCCACCGACCTGCGGCTCCAGTTCCGGCTCAGCGATACGCAGAACAAGACCGACTCTGCCAGCTTCGCCCTCTGGAGCGAAGACGGGTTGCTCGTCGCCGCGAGCGGTTGGGATGGAGTCGGGATCCCGGCGAATCCGCTGCAGACCGGCAAGCTGCAAATCCACTTCAAGTAACGGAGGCGTTCGTTACCAACTGCGAGTGCCCGGCCAGGTGGCCGGGCACTTTTCGTGGTGGTCGACGGGCAGGCGGGATGACGCAGGTGACTGGCGAAATTCGGCCGGACGGACAGTCTCTCTCAACCGTTTGTAGGGAGTACTATTTATTCGCGTGATTTTAAACAGCGATCTTCCTGCCCCTCGCGTTCGACTGTTCGGCCGAGACTCGGACGAAGCGACGATCCGGTCACTCGTGGCCACAGCACCAGGACGGCTCGTCACCATTGTCGGGCCAGGAGGCTGCGGCAAAACGAGCCTCGCTCTCCAGGTGGCGAACCGGGTGCTCCCCGCGGTCGCCGAGACGGGGTACTGGATCCCACTGGACCAGTGCACTGAACCGTCTGCCGTAACCCGGTTCGTGGCTGCTGCTATCGGCTGTCCCTCAACTCCGCAGACTTCGCCAGACACCGCGATTGTGTCGCAGCTTCGTGGCAGCGAGGCGCTGCTGGTCCTGGACAACTGTGAGCACCTGGTCGCCCCGATCGCTCGGCTGCTGGATCGCCTGCTCGACCGTTGCCGGGACCTGCGCGTGCTGGCAACGAGCCGGGCACCGCTGGGGGTCCGCGGGGAAGAGGTTTATGTGCTCGAACCGCTCCGAGCGCCAAGCCCGGAGGACCTCGCCAGCCCGTCCATGCTGACGAAGATTCCTTCGGTGGAGATGTACCTTGACCGGCGGCGGGCGGCCGGCGTGCGGGCGCTGCCATCTCCCGACGAACTGCGGGTCATAGGACAGATTTGCGCGCGGCTGGACGGGCTGCCGCTGGCGATCGAATTGGCTGCCGCGCAGAGTTCGGTGTTCTCGACAGACGAAATCGCGGCGCGCCTGGAAGCGCGAATTCCGCTCGCGCGGAACATGGCGTTGCCGGAACGGCAGCAGACCATCCAACGAACGATCGAGTGGAGTTGCTCGCTCCTGTCCGAAGACGAACTGCAGCTCTTCGCCCTCTGCGGGGTGTTCGCTGATTCATGGACACTGCCGGCACTCGAAGCCGTCGCCCAGGACCCACAGGTCGTCAAGAGGTTCATGCGCCTCGTAGCATCGTCGCTCGTTTCGGTGGTGGACGAAGGAGAACGGCGCTACCGGCTTCTGGTCCCGGTCCGCGAGTACGCGCTCGAGCTGGGGGCATCGGCGACGTGGATGCAAGAAGCACGACGTCGACACGCGCGGTACTACCTGGAGATCGCGAGAAAGCTGGCGGAGCAGGCCGCCCTCCGGCCCGGGCTCGCCGAGTTCGCCGTGATCGAAGCCGACTACCACAACTACGTCGCTGCGCTGGACTGGGCGCTTGAATCGCGCGACGGGGACACGGCGCTCGGTCTCGCCCAGGCGCTCTGGGTGTATTGGCGGGTGAACGGCCGGGTGCAGATGGGTCGCGACTACTTCGAGGCGACGCTGAGGCTCGACATCACGCCGAAGGCGGACATTGCGGTGTGTCACGCGGCGCTGGCCAACTTCCTCCAGCTCCTGGGGGCTCGGGACGCAGCAATCGAGCATGCGGAGAAGGCCATCGAAATCTTTCGTGAGGCCGACCACCTGATTGGGATGACCATGGCGCTCGGGATGCTTGGGGAGTTGTGCTCCGAGCAGGGCGATTTCGAGCGGGCGCGGAACTGTTATCAGCGGGCGCTCGCCCTGCAGGAGCATGGGCCGCGATGGGCCAGGGGGATCCTGTTGGCCGACTGGGGCATTGCAGAGTACCGCGCCGGTAACCTCGATTTCGCCAGCGGGTTACTGGAAGACGCCTGGGATGCACTCGGAATCGACCGGGAGATGTGGTACGCCGGGCTGGTACGCATTCGACAGGGGAGCATTGCACGAAGCCGCGGAGCATTCACAGAAGCACGCGCGCTCATTCGGGAAGGGCTAAGACACGTTCATCGGCTGGGCGGCGCCCAGGAAGTGGCCCACGGGCTCGAAGAGCTCGCTGCGACGGAATGCCAGGCTGGCGAGACGACACGAGTCGTCAGTCTCCTCGCCGCTGCGGCGCGGCTTCGAGAGGAAGCCAAGACTCCTATCGCACCATCGGACCTGGCGCCGGTCGACGAGACCGTCGCTGCGGCTCGCACGTTGCTGACGGAGCGCGACTTCAGCCGTGCATGGGTGTATGGGCGAGGCCTGACGAGGGCGCAGGCTGTGGCGTTTGCGTCCGGAGACGAGGTCCCGGACCTCGAAGGCGCGATCGGCCTGGCGGAGCTCACTCCGCGGGAGCGGGAGGTCGCCCAGCTCGTCGCGGAGGGGCTCACGAATCGCGAGATCGCCGAACGCCTTGGCATCAGCGAGGCGACCGCACGGACGCACGTCGAGCGTGTGCGCAACAAGCTGGGCGTCCGGACGCGGGTCGGGGTCGCGCGGCTGGTCGCCCACCGAGGGTGAGCCGAGCGGGGGAACCGCACCGCCCGGGCCCCTGAGGAGGCTCGTGTTGGGCGAGTCCGGGCGCAAAGGCACGAGGCGAACGCGCGCCTTCGCGCGAGTCGTTCGACTACTGGATCCGAGAAAAAGGGAGAAAGTGGTCGGGGCGCCGCGATTTGAACGCGGGACCTCTTGAACCCCATTCAAGTGCGCTACCAGGCTGCGCCACGCCCCGACACACGCTGGCGGCGAGTGCACCAGCACCTTCTATATTGACGGAATCGGCGGATATATGGAATGGCCCCCGGAAAAGGGGCGGTGTTCAGGCGCCGGGTTTGGCGACCATGAGCCAGAGGAACACGAGGAACGTGATATCCAGCAGCACTCCTGCGCCGACGGTGACGGGGTCGTTGAGGATTGAGCGGACTTCGTCGTTGACTTCGGCGTTGGGGCCGAGTGCGGCGGCGGCTTCGCGTGCGCGGCGGTTTCGGCGCATGAGGATGCCGTGGTCAATCGCGAGGGCGACGATGATGAGCGTGTAGGCAGCGGAGATCCAGGCGTCGCCGAATTCGTACCCGGCTTCGTCGACGAGGAGGCTGCCGAACACAATCGCGAGGAGCGCCCCGAGCGAGGTAACGTAGAGCTCGGCGCGCCGCTGGAGGTCAAGGAGGGTGACGACCACCGCGGCGGACCGTGTGCGCCCGGCGGTAATGCCGGCGGCCGTACTGACGCCTGCGGCCGCGAGCAGGAAGAACACCCCGAGAAGATGTCCGAAGAGATACCCCTCGAACGTAGACATTGGTGCCTCCGAGTGAACTGCGCACAACGTACCAGATTCTCAGATCGTTGTAGGTACGAACCGTGCGGTGGATCTCTCGGGCGGATGCAGTATTGTCCCCTTCGAACGCGGCCGCGGAGGCCGGACAACGCCGCTGGAAAATGGGGGAAAGGTTATGACGCAGACGCCTGACCAGGAACTCGCCGCGCTCGTCGATGTGGCAGCGCTGGAACGCTATTTGAACGAACACCTCGAGGGGCCGCCGACGCCGATCGAGGTGAAAAAGCACACGGCAGGCTATTCGAACGTGACCCTGTTCGTGAACCGCGGCGAGCAGCGGCTGGTGATGCGGCGCCCCCCAACCGGCAACCTGCTGCCTTCGGCGCACGATGTTGTGCGCGAGTACCGGTTCATGTCGGCGGTGCAGGGGAAAGCGCGCGTGCCGCGGCCGCTGGTGTGCTGCGAAGACACGTCGGTGATTGGCGCCCCGTTCTATGTGATGGAGCGGGTGAACGGAACCGAGATCCGGGAGACGATCCCGGAGGCGTATGACACCCCGGAAGGCCACCGGAAGATGGCCGAGGAGATTGTCGATGCGCTGGTCGAGCTGCACGCGGTCGACTGGCAGGCGGCAGGGCTCACCGCGCCGCCGGGCAGCTACATCGAGCGGCAGCTTCGCCGATGGCAGCGGCAGTGGGAACTGACGCGCGAACGGACGCGAGAGTTGCCGGGCTTGGACCGCGTGAGCCAGTGGCTCCAGGACCACATGCCGGAGCAGACGGAGACGACCATCGCGCACGGCGACTACAAGATGGACAACGTGCTCTATTCGCTCGAGGAGCCGAAGCTGCTGGCGATCCTGGACTGGGAGTTGGCGACGATCGGCGACCCGCTGGCGGACCTCGGCTGGCTGCAGTCGAGCTGGGGCGACCGCAAGCAGATCGAAGCCGACCAGGCGGCGGGAATCGAGCTGGGGACGCCGCTCCCGGTAACGATCCAAGAGGGATTCCCGGACGTGGACGAACTCGCCGAGATGTATGCGGAGAAGAGCGGCCGGTCGATTAAGGACCTGCGGTTCTACCGGCTGCTCGCGATGTTCAAGGGAGCGGTCATCGGTGAAGGGATTTACATGCGGTACCTCGAAGGAAACGTGACGAACCCGCAGGGCGCTCGCATGAAGGAGCAGGTTCCGCTGCGCGTGGAACGGATGCTGAAGCTCATCGACTGATCACGAGGTGTCCCGGCGGCTCGCGGCCCGGCATTACCTGCCGGGCCGCTTCGTTTTGTGCGGAGTTCGTGAGTCCGTGGCTACACAGGACGTGACAGAATGGGCGGCACGACGACTGGAGGAAGAGTCGATGTCGTTCCAGACGCTTAACCCCGCGACCGGGAAGGTCGAGGCCACATTCGAGGAGCACACGCCGGAGCAGGTAGAGGCAGCCCTGGAGGAGGTGACAAGAGCCTTCGCGCGCTGGAGGACGACGCCGATCGAGGAGCGCGCGCAGCACATGCGCGAAGCGGCGCGCTACCTGAGGGAGAACAAGCAACGGCTTGGCGGCCTCATCACGACGGAGATGGGTAAGCCGATCACGCAGTCGGTGGCGGAGATCGAGAAGTGCGCGTGGTGCTGCGACTTCTATGCGGAGAACGCCGCGAAGTTCCTCGCCAACCAGCCGGCGGAGAGCTCAGCGACGGATAGCTACGTCGCATTCGATCCGCTGGGGCCAGTGCTGGCGATCATGCCGTGGAACTTCCCGTTCTGGCAGGTGTTCCGGTTCGCGGCGCCGGGGCTGATGGCGGGCAACACCGGGCTGCTGAAGCACGCGTCGAACGTGCCGCAATGCGCACTCGCCATCGAACGGGTGTTTAAGGAGGCGGGTTTCCCGGAAGGGGTCTTCCGCACGCTGCTCCTGTCCAGTGGGCGGGTAGCAGGCGTCATCGAGGACGACCGCGTCCGGGCAGTGACGCTGACCGGTAGCGATATCGCCGGCGCGAAGGTGGCGGAGACGAGCGGACGGGTGCTGAAGAAGACGGTGCTCGAACTGGGTGGCTCGGACCCGTTCATCGTGCTGGCGGATGCAGACCTGCGGCTGGCGGCAGAGACGGCGGTGAATGCCCGCTACCAGAACGCGGGGCAGAGCTGCATCGCGGCAAAGCGGTTCATCGTCGAGGAGTCGGTCGCGGACGAGTTCATGGAGCTGTTCGTGGAGCGAGCGCAGCAGTTGCGGCTCGGCGACCCGAGCGACCCGGCGACCGAACTGGGGCCACTGGCGCGCGAGGACCTTCGGAGCGACCTCGAGGAGCAAGTGGAACGGTCCGTGGCGCAGGGCGCACGGATTGTCGCGGGTGGCCACCGGCTCGAGCGGCCGGGCTACTTCTACGAGCCCACGGTCATCGCGGACGTGACGCCGGAGATGCCGGTGTTCCGCGAGGAGACATTCGGGCCCGTGGCGGCGTTCGTCCGCGCGCGCGACGCGGAGCACGCAGTCGAGCTCGCGAACCGGTCGCAGTTCGGGCTCGGCTCGGCGCTGTGGACTCGGGATATCGAAGCCGGGCAGCGGCTGGCGCGCGAGATCGAGGCGGGTTCGGTGTTCATCAACGGAATGGTGGCGTCGGACCCGCGGCTGCCGTTCGGTGGGATCAAGCGGAGCGGATACGGCCGCGAACTGAGCGAGTTCGGCATCCGCGAGTTCGTGAACATCAAGACGGTGTGGATCGGACCGATGCGCGAATCGTCACGCCCCACGGCAGAGTAGCCGCCAACAATTGAACCGGGGACGGGTGCCTGTATGAATGCGAGCGAGGTGTTCGTGCGCTGCCTCGAGAACGAGGGAGTGGAGTACATCTTCGGAATGCCGGGGGAGGAGAACCTGGCCTTCCTGGATGCGCTGTCGAGGAGCGAGAAAATCCGGTTCGTGACAGTGCGGCACGAACAAGGCGCAGCGTTCATGGCGAACGTCTACGGGCGCCTGAGCACCTACCCGGGCGTGTGCCTCGCCACGCTAGGGCCCGGCGCGACGAACCTCATTACCGGCGTTGCGGACGCCCAGCTCGACCGGGCGCCGCTGGTAGCCATCACCGGACAGGCCGGGCTCGACCGGATCTTCAAGGAGTCGCACCAGTACCTGGACGTGATGTCGCTCTTCCGGCCGATCACCAAGTGGAACGCCCGTGTGGAGCTGCCGGAGACGGTGCCGGAGATCGTGCGAAAGGCGTTTCGGCTGGCGCGGCTGGAAAAACCGGGAGCCACCCACATCGAACTACCGGAGGACGTTGCTGACGAACCGGCCGACTTCGAACCGCTCCCGGTTCGGCGCACGACATACCCGGTCGCGCGGCCGGAAAGCATCGCCCGGGCGATCGAGCTCATCCTCCAGGCAGAGAAGCCGGTCATCCTCGCGGGGAACGGCGTGGTGCGGCGGCAGGCAGCGGATGCGCTGGCGACGTTCGCGCACAGAGTGAACGTGCCGGTGGTAACCACGTTCATGGGCAAGGGGGCGCTGGATTACCGCGATCCGCTGGCCCTCCCTGCGATGGGGCTCCGCTCGGCCGATGCGCCGCTCGGTGTGCTGAGCGAGGCGGACCTGGTGGTGGCGGTTGGATACGACCTGGTCGAGTGGGAGCCGTCGGTCTGGAACAAGGGCAATGCGCGAACGATCGTCCACGTGGACAGCACGGCGGCGGAGCTCGACCGTCACTATGTGCCGGCGACGGAGGTGGTGGGCGAAATCGGCGAAAGCCTCCGGGCGCTGGCGGACCGCATCGGCGGGAAGGCGGCGCAGTGGGACTGGCAACGATACCGCCCCGCACCGGAGACGAACGAGGCCACGGGTAGCCAGCTCAATCCACCGTACTTCCTGCGAGTGCTCCGGGAGGTACTGGCCGACGACGACATCGTGATCAGCGACGTGGGCGTCCACAAGCTCTGGGTGGCGACGCGGTTCCAGGCGACCCGCCCGAACACCGTGGTAATCCCGAACGGGCTCGCATCGATGGGGCTTGCAGTGCCCGGGGCGCTGGCGGCGAAGCTGGTGCACCCGGACCGAAAGGTGGTGGCCGTGACGGGCGACGGCGGCTTCCTGATGAACTCACAGGAGCTGGAGACAGCGAAGCGCATGGGCACCGCGTTCGTGGTCGTGGTGCTTGCCGACGATCGGTACGGGGTGATCGACCTGAATCAGCAGCGACGGTACGGCCGGTCGTTCGGCGTGGAGTTCGAAAACCCGGACTTCGTGGCCTACGCGGCCAGCTTCGGACTGCCGGGGTTCCGGGTGGAGTCCCCGCACGACCTGGAGCCGACGCTCAAACGGGCGCTAGACCTGGACGTTCCGAGCCTTGTGGCGATTCCCGTGGAGCCGGGCCAATCGCCAGCCGATTGGCTCTGAGGAGCCGTAATACATGGCAGAAGCCGGTCGTAATGGGGCGGCAAAACTGCCAAGATCCGATTCGTTGGAGAGCCACGGTCTGCGTGGCGAGCAGAGGGACCGGTGTTACAAGTTCGAGATGCGGTATGCGATGGGGGTTATCGCGACTAAAGCAGCGGCCATTAAGGTTGGGTTGCAGCAGTATAACCAGCCCCATCGCGCCGCGGGGACTGGCTTCAATTATCCATTTCGAGGAGAGCCGAGTGCCCAATGTGAGCGTTGCCGCGCCTGAGAGCGCTGGAGCCGCCGGCGCGGCGCGGGCCATTCCCCGATCGCTCTCGTACTTCGCGCCGCTGGTTCCACCGCTTGTTCGCATGGCCGCATTGGCTGGCACACGGTGCGCGAGGTTATGTGAATGAGCGATGGTGACGGCATCCTCGCCGGCATTCGCTCGAACCGGTCTACCGATGGGCCGCATGAGACGTGGCGCCCCCCTGAGGGAGAGCCACAGAGCGAGGAGGAGCTGCGGCTCAGCGAAGAGCGCCTTCGCCTTGCACAGGCCGCTGCCGGCATGGGCAGCTGGGACTGGAGGATTGAAACGGGTGAGGTGCGCTGGTCGGCCGAACTGGTCAATCTTCACGGCCTGGAGCCCCATGAGTTCGACGGTACATTCGACGGCTTCATCGCCACCGTAATCCCCGAAGACAGGCCGGTTATCCGCGCCGCGATCGAGGCTGCGCGGGAGAGCGGCGAGATACAGGTCGAGTACCGGGTACGCCACCGTGACGGGTCGGTGCACTGGATATCGGCGCACGGCCGGGTGCTGTTCAACGACGTGCACGAACCCTACCGAATGATCGGTGTGGGGATCGAGATCACGGAGCAAAAGGCGACACAGGCATCGCTCGTCGCGAGTGAAGAGCGCTTTCGCTCGATTGCGAACGCGGTGCCCGTCTTTATCTGGATCGCTGACTGGGCCGGCGCGCGGACGTGGTTCAATCGTTCGTGGCATGAGTTCACGGGCACCACGCTGGAACAGGATTACGGCGACGGTTGGCGGAACCTGGTGCACCCGGAGGACAGGGAGCGGTATTTCACGGCATACGCGAATGCGATCCGGAATCAGCAGCCATTCGAGGTCGAGTACCGGCTGCGGGGCAAGGACGGCTCGTACTCGTGGATGCTCGCACGGGCGCGGCCATTCGAACTCGAGGAATCGGGCAGCGGCGGGTTCGTGGGGCTTTCGGTAGACATCACTCCGCGGAAGCGGGTGGAGCAGCAGCTTCGCATCCTTTCCGATGCCGGTGCGACGCTGCCGACCTCGCTCGACTACCCGGAGACGCCTGCGCGGCTGGCCGAGATCGCGGTTCCGCTGTTCGCGGACTGGTGCGTCATCCTCGTCCGGGAACCCGATGGCTCGATTCGACGAGTGGCGGTGGCGCACCGCGACCCGGAACAACTCCCACTGCTGCAGCGTCTCGCGGATTTCGAACCCCGGCACGTCAACGACGACCACTTCGTCGCAGAAGTGCTGCGCGAACGGCGAACGACGCTGGTTCGGGAGATCGAATGGCCGCGACTGGGCAACATGCGGCTGGACCAGGAGTTCGTGGGACTGCTGCAGGACCTGCGCCTGAACTCAGTGATTGCGTTGCCGCTGCTGGCGCGGGGACGAACGATCGGCGCGCTGCTGGCGGTTCGCACGACGGACAGCGAACCGTACAACGAGCAGGACCTGGCCATCGGTGAAGAGTTGGCGCGCCGGGCGGCGCTGGCGATGGACAACGCGCGCCTGTACGCCGAACAGCAGCGAGCGAACGAGGCCCTGCAGCTACTCGCTGACGCCGGTGCGCAGCTCGCGGCGTCGCTCGATTTCGATGAGACGCTTTCGAACCTGGCACGGCTTGTGGTGCCGCGGTTCGCGGACTGGTGCGCCGTCGACGTGCTCGAACCGGACGGCACGGTGCGGCATGTGGTGGTCGCGCACCGGGACCCGGAAAAGGTGGAATTCGCCCGCGAGGTTCAGGCCCGGTTCGCCGGGCGGGAACTGATCGAACAGATCGGACGGCTCCGCGATGGATCGCCGGTCTTCCTGCCACAGGTCACCGAGGAGGTCCTCCGGCAGACGGCACGGAACGAGGAGGACCTGGAAGCCCTGCGGAAGTTCGGGATCCGGTCGCTAATCGCTGTGCCACTTTGGGGCCAGAACCAGATTCTGGGCTCGATCGGGTTTGTCATCAGCGACGGCGAGCGTCAGTACGACGAGACCGATCTTGCCGTTGCACAGCAACTCGGGCGTCGCGCAGGCCTCTTCGTCGCCAACAGCCGGCTGTACCTCGAGGCACAGCGGATTGAGTCGCAGTTGTTGCGAGCGAACGAGTCGCTCCGCCTCATCGCAGACGTCGGGGCGCGAATGGGTTCGTCGCTCGAATACGACGAGGCAATCACAAGCCTGGCACGACTGCCGATCCCGGCCTTCGCGGACTACTGCTGGGTCGATGTCGTGGAGGACGATGGCACCGTGCGGCGCGCGGCGATCGAAACGCGTGACCCGGAGCAGCGGCCGGTGGCGCAAGCGGTGCAGGCGGCTGCGTTCGAGGGCGGCAGGACACCGGGGCAGATCGCGAACCTTCTGCGCCGCGGCCAGTCGCGGCTGATCGAGGAGGTCACGGAGCAAACGCTACAGACGATGGCAGATAGCGCGGCGCACCTCCAGGCGCTCCAGCGGCTTGGGCCGCGGTCGATGATGCAGGTGCCGTTGAAGGCGCGCGGCCGGGTGCTCGGGGTGCTCACGTTTGTGCTGGTCCGCGAAGACCGCCGGTACACGCGGGCGGACCTTGCACTTGCCGAAGATATCGCGCAGCGCGCAGCACTCTTCGTGGACAACGCACGCCTGTACACGGAGATGCAGCGAAAGGAAGCGGAGCTGCGGCGGGCGAACGAAGCGAAGGACGAATTCCTGAGCATGATGTCGCACGAACTGCGAACGCCGCTCACGGTGATCAACGGCGGCGCACGCATTCTTCGTACGCGGTCGGAGCAGCTGGACGAACCGACGCGAAGCTCGATCATCGCTGATATCGAACAGGAGTCGGAGCGCCTGTTCCGGATGGTCGAAAACCTGTTGGCCATGGCGCATATCGAGTTCTCCGAGGATGTCTCGGTGGAGCCGGTGATGGCGCAGCGGCTGCTCGACCGGGTGGTGGAGTGGTTCCAACAGAGGCGGCCGGACCGGCCGGTGGAGCTCCGCGTGGAGCCAGGGCTGCATGCGCTGGCTGCCGAACCGACGTATCTCGAACAGGTGGTTCGCAACCTGTTGAGCAACGCCGACAAATACAGCCCCGAGGGGCAGCCGATCGAAGTACGAGCGGCGCCGGAGGGCACGGGCGCGGTGGCTATCCGTGTGCTCGACCGCGGGATCGGCGTGGAGCCGCACGAACTCGAGCGGATCTTCGAGCGGTTCTACCGGTCGGAGCGGACGGCGAGGCTGGTCGGAGGCTCGGGAGTCGGGCTGGCGCTCTGCAAGCGCCTCGTGGAGGCGATGTCAGGACACATGTGGGCACGGAACCGCAAGCATGGCGGATTAGAAGTCGGGTTTATCCTGCCAACGTATGAGGAGACGAAATAATGAGTACGCAACCCTTGCTGCTGGCTGTCGATGATGAGGCGGGCATTCTGCGGTTGATAAAGCTGGAACTCACGGCGCAGGGTTTCCGCGTCATGACCGCGTCGAACGGCGAGGAAGCGCTGCGGATTGTAGAAGAGCGGCGACCCGACTGTGTTCTGCTCGACGTGGTCATGCCGGAGATCACGGGGCTGGAAGTCATGCGGCGGATCCGGGAGCGTTCGAACACGCCGATCATTCTCGTGACGGCGAAGGACAAGGACGCGGACAAAGTCCGCGGCCTCGAACTGGGCGCGGACGACTACATCGTGAAGCCGTTCAGCCTCGACGAACTGGGCGCGCGCATCCGAGCGGTGTTGCGGCGCACGACCGGCCAGGACACGGAGCGGATCGTGCGCGCGAAGAACGTCGAGATCGACCTGACGCGCCGGCTCGTGAAGCGGGACGGGGAGCTGGTCTCGGTGACGCGAACGGAGTGGCTCCTCCTGCAGCACCTAGCAGCGAACGCGGGCAAAGTCATTCTGAACGCTGAGCTGTTGAGCAAGGTGTGGGGGCCGGAGTACCGGGACGACCTGCAGTACCTGCGGGTGTGGGTGTCGCGGCTGCGGCACAAGCTCGAACCGGAACCGGGCAACCCGACGATCATCAAGACGCTGCAGGGCATCGGCTACATGTTCGATGCGGAGCCAGCGCCAGTGGGTGCGAGCCAACAGCAGTCGTCGTAGTGCGGGGCGGCGGCTACGCCGCCTACCGCTCGCGTGTTGCTAGACCGGGAACGGCCGGCGGGCCAAGATCGAGGGGAAGTGAATACACCCGTAACCCCTTACGTGCTCGCGGGCCGCATCCTGGCGATTATCGGGATGGGCTTCACTGCGGCGGCAGCTATCCTGCTGGCGATCATCCCGTCGTGGTGGGCCCTGGTCGCAGCAGCAGCGTTCTTCCCGTTCCTCGGCCTGATTATCGTCGTGGAGCGGTATTCGTCGGCACACGGACTCATCGGACCCGAACCTCCGCCCGATGCTGAGAGCGAGTAGGGCGCTCCTCCTCGCGACGCTCGGGCTGGGAGCGGCGGCCGCCTGTACCAGCGACAGCCCCGAACTTTCGCCGCTCACCGAGCGGTTCGTTTGCAGCCGCGAAGACGTGCCGAGCGGGTTCCTGCAGCTTGTTTCGGGTGACTACACGAGCAAGAACCTGGCGGAATTGGCCCGGGAGCCCGAGAAGCGCGAGCGTGTGCTGCGTGAGGCCGGTCTGGTCGGCGGCTCGTTCAGCTACTGGAAGGAAACGGTCGACGATGTGAGCGCGGGGCGTCCTGCGAACGTGCTCTGTGAGGCGCTCGAATTCGAGACGCCGGAGGGAGCGCAACAGTACATTCGCGCCATCGACCCGGAACGAGACGGCGACCTGCCGGGACTCGCGTGGCTGTCGTCGAACCCGGACGTCGTTTCGGAGCTGGATGTTGCCCACCCGGATCAGCGCGCGATCGCGGTCGAGGACCAGGGCGCAGACAGCCGCCTGGTCGCGATTTACGCGGCAGAAGGGCAGCACGTGGTCGCGGTGTACGTCGGGGGACCGCTCGCCGGGGATCAAGAAAAGCAGGCGCGTGAGATTCAATCGCGCCTGCTTCATCGGGTGTCGGTGCGGGCCAGCGAGCGGTAGTTACTTCTCGCTCGTCTCGATGACGACCTCGTTGATGATGACCGGCTCGATCGGCTTCGATATTTCGCCGCTCGGGCCGGCTTCGACGGGAACTGCGGCAATCGCGTCAACGACCTCCATCCCGGAGATGACCTCGCCGAACGGGTAGAACTTGTTCTGCGACGGGTTGTCGAAGTCGAGGGAGGTGTTGTCCTTCAGGTTGATGAAGAACTGGCTGCCGAACTGCGACGAGCCGGGAGTCTTGGCCATCGAGAGGGTGCCGCGGGTGTTCCGGATCTCGTTCGGTTCGTCGTCGGTGAGGTAGCCGGGACCGCCGCTCCCGTCGCCCTTCGGGTCGCCGCCCTGGATGACGAAGCCTTCGCGGACACGATGGAACGTGAGCCCATCGAAGAACTTGTTCTGGGCGAGGAAGACGAAGCTGTTCACGGTGTTCGGTGCGACGTCTTCGAAGAGGTCGACCGTGAATTCGCCCATGGAGGTGCGAATCACCGCACGGTAATCGGTGGTTTCGGCGTCGATAACCTGCTCGGCGGCGGCGAACTGGCGCGGGTCGGGCGTGGGCGTGGGGGTGGGTGTGGCGTTCGGATCGGGCGTCGCCGTGGGTTCAAGGGTCGGAACGTCGTCGGGCGCCGGGGTGCTGGCAGCGCGGCTCCCGAAGACTGCCGCGGCGAGCACGCCGCCGATCATGACGAGCGCACCGATGATGTAGAACGCCTTTGCGTTGGCGAGAAGGTTCATGGGGAAGCCCGGCTGGTACTTCTCGGCCGGGTTGGTGCTCCCGCCAACGCTGTACTGCCGCTTCCGCGCACGCTCCTGTCGGAGGTGGTGCTGTTCGCGTCGTCGTCGCTTGGCCAATGTGGGTTACCTCAGGGGGCGCGGCAAGGCCGCCCGCAAGTGCTGTTCGGGTTGCCCTTGCAGTATACGGAGGGCGGATCGCACGGAGAAATTCGCCGTAAGCGAGGGTTACGCGGTATAGCCCAGTTCGGCGAGCGCTTTCCGGGCGACTTCGCGGTCGTCCCAGGGGCGCGCCTCGGAGCCATACACGATCGACTGCTCGTGGCCCTTGCCGCAGATCACGACCACGTCGCCGGGCTCCGCGCGGCGGAGGGCTTCGGCGATGGCTTCGCCGCGGTCCTCGACTTCGATGAAGTCGCGGCCTCGCTGGCGGCCGGCGTTTTCGGCGTGGCGGCCGATTTCGCGCACAATCTCGGCGGGGTCCTCGCTGCGCGGGTCTTCGTTCGTGAAAACGGCGAAGTCGGCGCCATCGGCGGCGGCGCGGGCGACACCGAAGCGGCGGCCGGGATCGCGTTCGCCGGCGGCGCCAACAACGATAATCAGCCGGCCCTGGCATACATCGCGGAGAACCGAAAGCACCTTCCGGACGGCATCGCCGGTGTGCGCGTAGTCGACGATGACTTCGAACGGCTGCCCGGCGTGGATGCGTTCCATACGGCCGGGAACGCCGGGCGAGGCAGCGAGGCCCATCGCGATGGTGTGCAGGTCGACACCGGCGGCGAGGGCGGTGGCGGCTGCGGCGAGCGCGTTCGCGACATTGAACAGCGCCGGGAGGCGGATGCTCGTGTCGGCGAGGCCCTGTGGTGTGACGAGCCGGAAGTCGGTGCCGTCGGGGCGAAGCACGACGTTGCGGGCGACGACGTCGGCGTCTTCTTCGCGGGCATCGAGGCCGTAGCGGAGGATTCGCGCGGACCCAGCCCGCGACGCCATGAAGTTCGCGTTCGGGTCGTCGGCGTTCACGACGGCGGCCTTGGGGATGCCCTTGTCGGCCGCGGTATCGAGCGCTTCGAACAGCATGCCCTTGGCTTCACGATAGGCCTCGAAGGTCTTGTGAAAGTCGAGGTGGTCGCCCGTGACGTTCGTGAACAGGGCAATGTCGTACTCGACGTGGTCGAGGCGGTGGAGTGCGAGGCCATGGCTGGTCGACTCGACGATAGCCCAGTCGCAGCCGGCGCCGGCCATCTTGCGGAGGAGGCGCTGGACCTCGTTGGCCTCGGGCGTCGTCATGCGGTTGCCGACGCTGCCAGTTTCACCCGGCAGGTAGACATCGACGGTGCCAAGGCGGCCGACCTTCAGCCCGGCGGCTTCGAGCACGCTGGTCAGGAGGTGCGAGGTGGTCGTCTTACCGTCGGTACCGGTGATGCCGATGACCCGGAGTTCGCGGCCGGGGTGGCCATAGAACCAGGCGGCGATCGCCGGGAACGCGCGGCGGGTATCGTCGGTTGCGATGATCGCCGGTCCTTCGGGGAGTGAGCGCCACTGCGCCTCGCGGTCGGACTGGACGACGACCGCCGCGGCGCCGGTGGCCGCAACCTGGGGAAGGAATGTGTGGCCGTCGACGGTAAACCCCGGGATCGCCACGAAGAGCGAGCCGGGGCCGGCGCGCCGGGAGTCGTGCTCGATGGCGCCGACGATAGTGTTGGCATCGCCCCGCACAAGGCGGGCAGCAGGAAGCTCCGCAAGGAGCGAGGCGAGAGTTCGAGGTTCAGTCATCGGGCGAATCCTACCATCAGCAGGGTCGAAGAGCGGTTTGGAGGCAGGCGAGAATCAGGCGCGCTCGGAGAGGATGCGGGGGAGTTCTGTCGCGAGGGCGCCACGACGATAGATGTCGATGCCGTGCGCGCGGGCGCTGGTGAAGAGCTCGACACGGACGTGTGGAGCGAACGCGACCACGCGCAGGGGATCGAGGTTGCGCAGCGCCTCTGGCGTTACGTCGAGTGAGCCAAGGTCGGCGACGACGAGCGGGTACTTGCCCGGCACATCGCCGAGGGCTTCGAACTGGTGGGCACGGTGGCCCATCGCGCCGGCCACGCCTTCGACCGCGGAAAAGAACATGAGGTCGGCGGTCAGGACGGCGACGTCCATCAGCCCAGGCCCTTGAGGGAGCCGTAGATCTCGAGGAAGTTCGAGAGCATCCGCGCTGTCGCACCCCAGATGAGATCGTTGCCGAACTGGTAGGCGGGCAGGATGTACTCCCGGCCGTTGATAATGCGCCGATCGGCCACGAAGTTGTTGGGGTCGAGGAGGTGCGGTATGGGCACCTCGAGCAGGTAGGCGACCTCTTCGTCGCTGAAGCGCCACTCGTACGGGTAGTGCTGGAGCCAGCCGACGAACGGGGTTACGAGGAAATTCGAGACCGTCACCATGTCGTCGACACGGCCGAGAACCTCGACGTGGTTGGGGTCGACGCCGATCTCCTCGTGGGTCTCGCGGAGGGCGGTAAAGAGCACATCGGTATCGCCCGGGTCCATAGCGCCGCCGGGGAAGGAGATCTGGCCTTTGTGGTCGCGAACCTGGTCGGTGCGCTTCTGGAAAACGATGTGCGGTTCGCCGCCGTGTTCGTAGAGCAGAATCAGGACACCGGCCGGCGCGACCCCCTGTGCCGACGTGACCTGGTAGGGGGAGTAGCGCTGTAGCGCCTCGCGGATCAGGTCCTTCATGCCAACCCGGATGTGACTTTGCGCCGGCGAGTCGATTCCCGCAGTTCGTCCCAGATGAGTTCGTTCAGGGCAGCACCCTCCGGTGTATCGATCTGTTCAACTTGAGCGTGAAGGGTAATCAGCAGTGAGCGCAAGCGATCGTTTTCGGCCTGGAGGGCGGAAACGCGGAGGTCGGTCGCGGGCAGCGTGGCGAGAGCCTCCTGGAGCTGGTCCCGGAGTGGGTCCTCGCCGAGGACGGGCAGGGCACGTTCGAAAATGCCGAGAATGGCGGAGTTCTCTTCGACGAGGCGGGCAGCCGCACGGTCGAACTCCTGCGCGATCATGAAGCAGAGCTGCGACGCGATGCCGGTGTTCTGCTGGCCGAACGGAGTGCGGACCTCGGGCATGACCTGTGTGGCCAGCGTGGAGGCGATGCCATTGAGCACCTTTGGGACGTCGGGTCTCATGCTCCCCTCCCCAGCGTGCGAAGGATGATCTCGTCCTGGAAGTTGGTGAGCCAGTAGGCGGTGAACGGCATCATGAGCTCGGGCGTGCGGCCGTCCTGGAACGACTTGGCGCCAGTCAGCCAGATGCCCTGGCCCTTCACGCCGCTGAAAACCTCCCACCAGTGGAGCGCGTCGCGGTCGATGGGCTCGCCGGTGGTCTGCTCGTAGACCTGGATCGCCTCTTCTTTGTCGATGATGCCGCCCTTCTTGCCGTCGCGGGCCCACTCCCAGGCCTCCATGAAGGACCAGGCGAGGTCCTCGAGCGGGTCGCCGAGGTGGGCCATCTCCCAGTCCACGATGCCGCGGATGTCTTCGCGGTCGTAGAGGAAGTTGCCGGTGCGGTAGTCGCCGTGCACCACCGTGACGCGCTTTGGGGGGGGCGGAGGGTTCGCGCGGAGCCAGCGGATCGCGGCTCGTGCGATGGGCTGCGGGCTGAGCTCGTTCGCGTCGATCATGCCCTCCCAGTAGTCGAGTTCGCGCTTCCAACACTCGCTCGGGTCGGGTGGCGTGACGACGTTTGGGATATCGCAGCTCGACCAATCAAACAGGTGGATTCGTGCGAGGATTTCGTATTTGCGACGGGCGATGCGGGGACGCGACTCGGCGAACGATGGATCGAGCAACCCCCGCCATGATGCGTCGCAGCCGCTGATGCGTTCCATCACGAAGAACGGCGCGCCGAGATACGTGGGATCGGTTTCGAGCCAGCGCATACGCGGGACGGGCACTTCCGAGCCCTGGAAGGCGCGGTAGAAGGCGTACTCGAGCGTGCGTTCCGATTCGACGAGGCTCGCCGGGGGGTCGCGGCGAAGCACGAACTCCTGGCTCTGGCGGCCGGAGCCGTCTTCCCAGACGGCCTTGAACATCCAGGTTTCGCGGGAGGCGCCGCCCGGGATGCGGGTGAGGTGCGAAACCTTCACACCGGTGGCCGGGAGGCGAAGTTCGAGGTAACGGGCGATGTCGGCTTGCACGCGCGGGATCGTGGCCGGAGAGCCGCACGGTGTCAAATCTATGGCTCGTATCGGCACGGCCCCGACCGTTGCCCGTCACGGTTCGCCCTCTCCCTGCATTCGGCGGGAGAAGGGGGCGGGCGGGCAGGTTGGTCGAGGAAAAGCGTTAGGCGCGAGGGACCTACGCCTGGATGAGGCCCTTCGTGCTTGGAATGTCCCCTGCGCGGCGGGGGTCGACGCGGCAGGCGGCGTCGAGCGCCCGGGCGAGCGCCTTGAAGGCGGCCTCGGCCTTGTGGTGGTCGTTGACGCCGCTGAGGACTTTGATGTGCAGGTTCGCCTTCAGGGTGTTAGCGAACGACTCGAGGAAGTGGCCAAGGAGGTCGGGCGGCATCCCGCCGAGTTCGCGGCCGAGCAACCTCAGGTCGAGCACCGTGTACGGACGGCCGGAGAGGTCGACTGCGGCGAAGGCGAGGGCTTCGTCGAGCGGCATGTAGGCAGAGCCAGAGCGCACAATGCCGGCTTTGTCGCCCAGTGCCTCAGCGAAGGCTTGTCCGAGGGCGATGCCGCAGTCTTCGACGGTGTGGTGCTGGTCGATGTGCAGATCGCCCTTCGCACGGAGTTCGAGGTCGAACACGCCATGCTTGGCGATGTGACTCAGCATGTGGTCGAAGAAGCCGATGCCGGTATCGATATCGAACTTGCCGGACCCATCGAGGTTGATGGTGACGGTGATGGTGGTCTCTGCGGTGTTGCGGGCGACGGTGGCGATGCGCTGGCTCATGGCTCTGTTTTCGCCCAAAAGCGACGCTATGTCTAATTCGGGACGGTTCGGAGCGGGTGGTCACTGTGCTTTGCGGCGGGACGCGGGTTTCCGGGCCGCTTTCTCGGCGTTCTCCCGCGCGCGAAACCGAACGATATCCGCGATGAGGTCGAGCGGGATCGGTTTGTCCTTGGGGAAGTTGATGGCGCTTTTCGTGAGCTTGTAGGGAGCGAGTTGTTCGGCGAACACCTCGAACGCGTCGGACGGCGGTGGACAGGAGAGCGAGTAGTGGTTGCGGGCAGCCCAGAAGTACACGAGGAAGCCGTGGTGTTTGTAGGCCGGGATCTGGTAGCTGATGACCTCTTCCGCCTCGGGTACGGCTTCCCGGATGGTCCTCCGGATGGCCTGGAGGGTGGGCTGCATGTCCTCGGGACAACTGCGAATGTACTCGTCGACGGATGTGAAGTTGCGGCCCATGGCAGCACCTCGCTCGCGGTTAGAGGCGAGGCTGCCATGGTACGGCCTACGCCGCCGCGATTTACAGTGCGCGGAGCGCGGCGATCAGCCGATCGGTATCTTCCGGGCGGCCGGCGCTGATACGGATGTAATCCTGGAGGTCTGGCCTGTTGTAGTAGCGAACGAGCACGCCACGCTTTCGCAGGGCTGCGGCGACGTCGGAGGCGGAGCGGCCGCGAACGTCGCACAGGATGAAGTTCGCGGCGGACGGCAGTGGCCGTAGCCATTCGAGGCCGGCGAGCAAGTCCGCGAGGCGTTCGCGTTCGTCCACAATCTGGCGGACGGTTTCGAAGATGCGGTCGCGGTGCTCGAGAGCTGCTCGCGCGGCGACATCGGCAGCCACGTTCACGTTGTAGGGCTGCTTCACGGCCATCATGGCCTCGGCGAGAGCCACGTCACAGATGGCGTACCCTACGCGAAGGCCTGCCAGTCCCGCCCACTTGCTGAACGTACGCAGGACCACGAGGTTCGGGTGGGCGGCGATGAGCGGAATGGCTGTTTCGCCGCCGAACTCGATGTAGGCTTCATCGACGACGATCAGCGCGTCGAGTTCGCAGAGTTCGTGGAGTTCGTCGAGAGAGACAGGATTGCCGCTCGGGTTGTTCGGCGACGTGACGAAGACGATGCGAGCACGGCGTTCGACGGCCTCGGCGATGCCGGGGAGGTCGAGCGAGAAGTCGGGCTGGCGGGGCACGTCGATGACGCGCGCGCCGGAAACCCGCGCGAGAAAGCTGTACATGCCGAACGTCGGAGGGAGGTTGACGACAGCATCGGGCATCGCGACGCGGATGAGGATGTCGATGAGGTCGTCGGCGCCGGAGCCGGCCACCACCTGCTCGGGGCGAACGCCGCAGTAGTCCGCGATGGCGAGGCGGAGGTACTGCTGTCCGGGGTCCGGGTAGATGTGCAGGTCGGCGTTGCTCAGCGCTTCACGGATCTCGGGAATAGGCCCGTAGAGGTTCTCGTTGGCGTCGAGCTTCACGAGTTCGCTGACGGGCACACCGATCTCCGCCGCGAGAACGTCGAGCGGCTTGACCGGCGTGTAGGCTTCGAGGTCGTCGAAGTCGGGCCGGAGGTAGCGGCGGATGCGGGACGTGGTCATCGGCCCTGCACGCGCCGTTCGGCGGCGTGGGCGTGCCCGTCCAGGCCCTCGGCGCGAGCGATGACCGCGGCAGCGCGAGCGAGCTCATCGACCACATCGCCGGGGAGGTTCACCACGGCGGTCGTCTTGAGGAAGTCGTTCACGCTGAGCGGGGAGCTCCAGCGGGCACTGCCACCGGTCGGCATGGTGTGGCTCGGGCCGGCCGTGTAGTCGCCGAGTGCCTCGGGCGAGGACTCGCCGAGGAAGAGCCCGCCAGCGTTCCGCACCTTCATCGCGTAAGCCATGGGCTGTTCGACGCTGAGGCAGAGGTGCTCGGGCGCGTACTCGTTCGCGAGCTCGATCGCGTGGTCGATGTCGTTCACGAGGATGCAGCCGCCGCGATTCTCGAGCGCCTGGCGGGCGATTTTCGCGCGGTCCATGTTCCGGAGCTGGCGTTCGATCGCCCGGCTGACCTCCTCGGCGAGGTAGTGCGACGGCGTGAGGAGGATGGGGCTGGCGAGCGCATCGTGCTCGGCCTGGGCGAGCAGGTCGGCGGCGACGAGCTCGGGGTCGGCGCTTTCGTCGGCAATCACGACCGTTTCGGTGGGCCCGTAGATCGAGTCAATGCCGACGTCGCCGTACACCTGCTTCTTGGCGATAGTGACGAAGAGCCCCCCGGGACCGCAGATCTTATCGACGCGCGGGATGGTCTCGGTGCCGTAGGCAGCCGCAGCGACGCCCTGGGCGCCGCCCGCCTTGAACACACCATCGACACCGGCGATATCGGCGGCCACAAGCTTCACGGGCGGCACGGAACCGTCGGGAAGCACGGGGCTGATGAGGTAGAGCTCTTCGACGCCGGCGACGCGCGCGGGAATGGCGCACATCAGGACGGTGCTGGGGAGCGGTGCGCGAGTGCCGGGAACGTAGACTGCCACGCGCTGAATCGGCCGCGTGACCTGGCCGAGCCCGTTCTGGTTGAAGTCGGTGATGGCGCCGCGCAACTGCTGTTCGTGGAACATTCGGATGCGCTGGGCGGCGAACTGGAGGGCATCGACCACTTCAGACGGGACGGCGTCGTACGCGGCGCGAATCTCGTCTTGTGAGACGCGTAACTCCAGCCCGGCGGGGGCGCCGTCGAACTGGCTGTTGTAGAACTGGACGGCGTTGTCGCCATCTTCGCGGACATCGCGGATGACGCGGCGGACCACCTCGTCGGGGGTGAGTTCCTGCCCGAACGCACGGAAGGTGGTCTCCCGGATGTCCATGGGGAGTTCTTCGATTTCAAGGGGCTTGCGCGAGAGGAGGAGTCGGCGGCCTTCCTCAGCGTTGCGGATTATCCGCATCCCAGGTACCTCTCTACTGCTTCGGCCGCGGCGGCCGTGGAGCGCTGCACGAAGCCATCGACTTCGGCGCTGGTGACGTAGGCCATTGTCTCATCAAGGAGTTCGGGGAGCGAGTCGAGGAACGACGTGAGCGTTTCGCCTTCCTCGAGGCCGGCGTAGCGCAGGTGGTTCGCGATCATGGCGCGGATGCGGTCCCAGTCCATGCCGCGATTCATGATGTCGAACATGACTTTGCGCCACTGCTCGAGCGTCTCGCCGTCGATGAACCCGGCTTCGATCCCGGTAATGGTGTCGCCGAGGGCTTCACAGATTTCGCGCGTGACTTCGGGGTCCTCGCGGTAGGACCGGTCGAGGTCGAACTGGAGCAGGCGGTCCATGACGTTCGCGCGGATCCGTCCGCCGAGATCGTCGTGCTTGGCGAAGAAGCGCCGGTACATGCTGGTTATGTACTGTTCGTCCATCACCAGGTGGGTGATGTAGCCGGCGACCCAGGAGCGAGTTTCGGGGTTCAGGTGTTCGGGCTGTGCGAATCGGCCGTGCTCTTTGAGGAAGCTTTCGACGGAATCCTGGTGGTCGAACACACCGAGATCGAAGAAATGGGTGCTCATGCGGTCCTGGCGGGTGATGACGCGGATATCGGGCGTCGTGGCGCCAAGCAGGTACGGCCCCTGGTGTTCAGCGAGTTCGCCGATACCGAGGTCGAGCGCGAGCTGCCGCGCGAGCACCATGTGGAGGGGTGTCGGGGGCATGGTGCGAGATTACACCGGAAGCGCGACGGAATGGGAAGCCGAAGGGGGCTGTTGGCAATTGGCTGTTGGCCCCCGCGCCGCAGCCCGGCTAGATGCGGGCGCTTTCGATGTTCGTAAGCAGGATGCCGCGGCAACCCATGCGCGAAAGTTCGTCCATGATGTTGTGGGCCTCGCGGCGGGAGATCATCGCCTTCACGGAGTACCAGCCTTCGCGCTGGAGGCGGGTCACGGTGGGGGATTCGAGGCCGGGAGTGACGCGGCACGCCTCGGCGAGGATCTCGCCGGGCACGTCGTACTCGACCATCATGTACTCCATGGCCACGAGCTTCCCTTCGAGGCGCTGCTTCATGATCTCGACTTCGCCCATCACCTCGCGGCCGGGGTGGGCGTAGAAGGCGGCCTGCGAGCGGAAGAGCGGCTCGCCCACGACGCGGAGCCCGGCCTCGGCGAGCGTACGGCCGGTGTCGACGACATCGACGACGGCTTCGGCGATACCGAGTTGCACGGCGATTTCGACGGCGCCTTCGAGTTCAACAAGCTTCAGGTCCGGGTTGTTGAAAGCCTTGCGCGTGATGACCGGGAACGACGTTGCGATGCGGAG
The DNA here is from genome assembly GCA_964632355.1 of uncultured Anaerolineaceae bacterium. Lineage (GTDB taxonomy): Bacteria > Chloroflexota > Dehalococcoidia > Tepidiformales > Tepidiformaceae > JALOAP01. Next base: position 30,983 of record CAZWBW010000003.1, read on the forward strand.
TTCGGCGACCTCTTCGAGCGAGTTCACCGCGGCGTCGAAGGGAACGGCAGCACAGAGCCGAGAGGCACCGAAGTGGAGTTCGAGGAGCTGGGTCGGGGCGACGCCTTTTTCAGCGACGAAGTCCTGGCCAGTGATGCCAGCATCGAGCAGGCCGTTCGAAACGTAGACGGGAATATCGCCCGGGCGAAGGAAGTAGAACTCGACCTGGTTTTCGGGATCGAGCACCGAGAGCGCTCCCGGGGTCCGTGCGACCTTGTAGCCGCATGCGGACAGCAGCTCCATGGTTGGTTCGAAGAGGACGCCTTTGTTCGGGAGCGCGACTTTGATCATAGGGTGCGATACACATCTTCGAGGGAGATGTCCTTCTCCGCCATCATGCAGGCGACGTAGTAAAGGACCTGCGAGAGTTCTTCGGCAAGCGCTTCGCGGCTTTCATAGCGCGCGGCCATCCAGCTTTCGGCTGCCTCTTCGACGAGCTTCTTGCCGATAGCATGAACGCCGCCCTCGAAGAGCTTTGTCGTGGAGGAACCCGCGGGCATCTCCTGCTTGCGGCTTACCGCGAGGGCGCACATCTCCTCGAACGTCATACTCGCACGATAGCTTATCGGGACGGCTCGTTCACGACACGGCCGGGGGATGTTGCCAACGCCTATACTCAAGGCGATATGACGCACCGTCGCCGTTTGCGAATCATGGCAATCCTGGGGCTGTTCGCGGTCGGGATTGCGCTGCTTGCGTGTTCGAACGACAGCGAACCGAACGCGGTGCATGTGCTACGGCCCAACGGCAGCGTCGGGCCGATTATGGAGCGGTACCTCGACCGGGGTATCGACCGCGCCGAAGCGAACGACGCGAAGCTGATTGTCATCGAACTGGACACGCCGGGCGGTCTCGACAGCAGCATGCGGGACATCGTGCAGCGCATCGAGGCGTCGGATGTGCCGGTCGCGGTGTATGTGTGGCCGCCGGGCGGACGGGCCGCCAGCGCCGGGACGTTCATCACGATGGCCGGGCACATCGCAGCGATGGCGCCGAACACGTCGATTGGCGCGGCATCGGCGGTAAACGCGGACGGGAGCGACATTGAGGGGACGCTCGGACGGAAGGTCGAGAACGACGCGGTCGCGTTCATTCGTGGCATCGCAGAACTGCGCGGGCGGAACGCAGACTGGGCCGAGCAGGCGGTTCGCGAAGCGGTCGCGGTGAACCAGATCGAGGCGGTTGAGCTCAACGTCGTCGACTTCGTGGCCAACGACCTCTCGGATTTGCTGGCGCAGGCTGAAGGCCGCGAGATCGTGCTGCGGCCGGGGACTACGGTGCTGCTGGAGGGCTTGACGACGGCGCCCATCGTGCACACGGACATGACCGTGTGGGAGAAGGCGTTGGACATCATCGCGGACCCCTCCATCGCGTCGATCCTGATCGCGATCGGGTTCTTCGCACTGCTCGCCGAACTCATGAACCCGGGAATGATGGTTCCCGGCGTTGCGGGCGTTATCGCGATGCTGCTGGGGTTCCTTGGCTTCGGTGTCCTGCCGGTCGACACGACGGGCCTGATCCTGATCGCGCTCGGGTTGGGGCTGCTGGCGCTCGAAATCTTCCTGCCGGGTGGGATTCTCGGAATTGGCGGGCTGGTGGCGCTGATCCTCGGGGGCATCATCGCGTTTCGCGACACGCCGGGTGACCTGCGGCCACCGACGCCGCTCATCGTGGTGCTGGCCGTCCTGCTGGGGGCGATCTTCCTCTCGACAGGGTTTGCTGTCGCGAGGGTTCGGAAGATCCGGGTCGCCATTGGCACGGAGTCCCTCATCGGGAAGACGGCTGTAGTTCGCACGCCCCTATCGCCCGATGGTTACGTATTCATCGAAGGGGAGCGATGGCGCGCGGAAATAGAACGCGGTACCGCGCAGGAAGGCGAGAAAGTGCGTATCGTAGGCGCCGAGGGATTGAAACTCAGAGTCGAGCCACTCGCGAAAGAGGGATAGTGTCGGATGACTGAACCATCGCCATCGCCTGTCCGGCCGCCGGATCTACCGCCCGAGGAGTACCCGTCGGGGCTTGGGTCGAAGATCGTCCGCGGCATCCTCCTGGTGCTCGGCGGCATCCTGCTGATCCCGCTGCTGCCGTTCTCGGTGCGAATCGTCAGCGAGTACGAGCGGGGCGTCATCTTCCGGCTCGGACGGCTGATCGGCGCGAAGGGGCCGGGGCTCTTCATCCTCATCCCGATCGTCGACCGGATGGTGAAGGTAGACCTGCGGACGATCACGCTCGACGTGCCTTCGCAGGAGGCGATCACCCGCGACAACGTCACGGTGAAAGTGAACGCGGTCGTTTACTTCCGAGTGGTGGAGCCGACGCTGGCAGTGGTTCGCATCATGGATTACGTGCGGGCGACGTCGCAGATTTCGCAGACGACGCTGCGGTCGGTGCTCGGCCAGTCGGACCTCGACGAGCTGCTCGGCCAGCGGGAGCAGATCAACCAGCGGCTGCAGCAAATCATCGACGAGCAGACCGAACCGTGGGGCGTGAAGGTCACCGCGGTGGAAGTGAAGGACGTCGAGCTCCCGTCGACGATGCAGCGGGCTATGGCGCGGCAGGCAGAGGCCGAGCGAGACCGCCGGGCGAAGGTCATCGCAGCGGACGGCGAATACCAGGCGAGCGAACGCCTGCGAGAGGCGGCGCAGGTGATGGCCTCCGAGCCGATCACCGTGCAGCTTCGCTTCCTGCAGACACTGAGCGAGGTGGCGGCGGAAAACAACAGCACGATTGTCTTCCCGGTGCCCGTCGACCTGATCGAGATGTTCATGCGCGACGGGGATGAGTCCGACGGCCGAGGCTGAGGAGGCCCGGTTGCGGCGCTGGTGACAAACATCATCGCGTGCGGGCGGCACGCTGGTGAGGCTGTGATTGACGAACCCGAATCCCGGGTCGCATAGAGACAACACGACGGCGTCTCCGGCGGCCGGGGCATCCGAACGGGTTCGAAGGAGGACTCATCATGCCGAGCGTTATGCAGCCTCTTCGCGACGAGCACGCCGAACTGCTCCCGCACATCCACGCCATGCGGACTGCCGCGGAGGAAGTGCTTCGCGGGAACGAGGGCGCGCGGGCGCAGGCTGAGGCGGCGCTGGCGTTCCTGGACAGCCACCTGCACCCGCACGCGACCGCCGAGGAAAAGGTCTTGTACCCCAAGGTCGCGAGGCTGCTTGGTTCGCCCGAGGCGACGAAGACGATGAGCCGCGACCACGTGGAGGTGGCGGCACTGCGGGAAGAACTCCGCAGTCTCCTCGCGCACAACGGGGCGCCGCAGGACATCGCTCGCGTCCTGTTCGGGCTGTACACGCTCGTGAACGTGCACTTCGCGAAGGAGGAGGAGGTCTACGTGCCCATCCTCGAGCGGGGGCTCACGGCGGAAGAGGCGAAGGCGATGTACGAGCGGATGGAGGCTGCCGCCGGCGAAGCGCGCGCCTAGCCCTTCTGCGTACGAACGGTGACGTCGGCGGCAGTGACCGTTTCGAGGACGCCATCGCGGCGCACCAGCAGGCTGCCGTCGGCGCCGATGTCCTCGGCGATACCGTCGAAGGACGGGCCGGTATCGAGGGTGACGGTCACGTGCCGCCCCACGATCATCGAGAGCGAGCGGTAGCGGCGGACGACCTCGGACTCGGGTGTCTCGAGCAGCAGGAGTTCGAGGCCGTTGCAGATACGAGCGAGCAGTTCCTCGCGCTTCACTGCCTGGCCCAGCTCCCGGTAGATGCTGGTGGCGATGTCCACGAGCTCGGGATTCACCGTCGGGTCGCCGTTGACGTTAATACCGATGCCGGGGAAGGCGACCATGCCCTCCGGGGTGGACTCGGCGTCGATGAGCATGCCGCAGACTTTGCGTTCGCCGATCCAGATGTCGTTGGGCCACTTGATTCGCGCATCCACGCCCTCGTCGCGGATCGCTTCGCAGACGGCCACCGGGGCGGCGACCGGGAGCACCCGCTGAAGTTCGGCGGGCAGGCGCAGCACCATGGTGAAGTAGAGGTTTTCGCCGGGCGGGCTGAAGAATGAGCGGCCCTTTCGCCCACGTCCCGCGGTCTGTTCTTCGGCGAGCACGAGGGTGCCGTGGGCCGCGCCTTCGCTGACTTCGCGTCGGGCGAGGACCATGGTGGTATCGACGCGCGGGCGGTAGGTGAGGAACCGGCCGATGAGGCGGGTTCGAAGGGCGGCCTGGAAGCGGTCGGGGCGAAAAGCGGTGTCGAAACTCATCTGCGGGCTCACGCAGGCACGATATCACCGCGCAGCGTTGCGACGAATGACCGGCAGGGGTTCGGGACAAAAAGAAGGGGCCGCGCAAAGCGGCCCCACGAGTGACTTCGTAGCTAAGGCCTGAGCCTTAAGCGGAGGTCACCTCCTGCGCAAAGCTCCGACCGGAACTACGACTACTGTGGTCCATGCGCATCACCTCCTTTACTGCCCCCGACACTACCGACCGGGGGTAGGCCCGTCAAGAGGCTGTGATGTGGATTTGGTAAGGGGCCTTAGCGATTCACTGTCTCGCAACGGCACCGGTACGCCAGCGCATACCACTTCCCTCGCCAATTTGACCGCGGGCGGCATCGGCGAGGCCGAGGGCGGTGGCGTGAACGAGGTCGAACCGGCCGCGGGCCGCCCAGAGTGCTGCTCGTGCGGCCCGGGTGGCGAGGAAGTAGGCGAGGAACACCCCGAAGCGGACTCGCGAGCGGGTGTGTTTACGAACCAGGTACGGCCGATTGCGGGTGAGGTAGTAGCAGCCGAACGGGGAGAGTTGGCCGCCGAGCGTGGCGCCTTTGCGGTGAAACACCACCGATCGTGGTTCGACGAGAAGCCGGCCGCCGGCCTCGCGGGCGCGGCGGCAGAAGTCAGTGTCGTCGTAGTAGACGAAGAAGTTGTCGTCGAGGAAGCCGGTTCGCCGCAGGAGCGGCACGGGCACGAGGAGGCAGGAGAGGTTCGCGGTTTCGACCGGGTGGGGGCGGCGTTCCCCCGGGCATTCGCGGCGGCCGAGCGTACGGCGCCGCCACGTTCCGCGGGTCCAATCGAACGCGCCGACGGCATCGTCCAGGTGGCCCGGCTGGCCCGCGAGATAGGTGCGCGGCGCGACCATGGTTCGGTCGTCGGCGAGCGCGACGAGGGGCTCGAGGAAGCCGGGGGTGACTTCGGTATCGTCGTTCAGGAAGAGGACGTAGCGGGCGTCCGACGCAAGGATCTGTTCGAGCGCGCGGTTGCACGCCCCGGTGAACCCGAGGTTGCGTTCGTTCCGCAGGACGCGAGCGCCGGGAAGGGCGCCGGGCACGAGCTCCGGCGTGCCGTCGTTGGAGGCATTGTCGACGATCCATACGTCGAAGTCCGGGTAGGTGACCCGCTTGAGGGCATCGAGATAAGCGGGCAGGTGGGCTGCCGCGTTGGTGGTCACCGTGAGGACGGCGACACGGGGCATGGCGAGGGGTACGTCGGCGCTCAGTCGTCGTCCTCCTCGGGGGGCGGGGTCCAGGTGCCTTCAGCCATGCGGCGCTCGAGTTCGCGGTCGAACGCGGCGCGGGCTTCGGGGTCGGACGCGATGCGGGCTTCGATAGCCTCGTCGATAGAGCGGCGGATCTCCGGGGAGGTTTCGGCGAGCCGGTCGAGGTGCCGGCGAACGATGTCCCGCGGGGTTCCGATAGCGATCATGCGGCCTCGCTCCATCAGCGCGGTGCGAGTGGAGAAGCGCTCAACGGCGGCGAGGTCGTGCGAAACCATGACGATGGTCACGCCGCGGGCCTGCAGGCTCGAGATGTGGTCATAGCACTTCTCCTGGAAGCGGGCGTCCCCGACGGCGAGTACTTCGTCGACGAGCAGAATTTCGGGGTCGAGGAAGGCGGCGATGGCGAACCCGAGGCGCACCTGCATCCCGGACGAGTAGGTCCGCATCGGCTGGTCGATGAATTCCTGGAGGCCGGCGAACCGGACGATGTCGGGCAGGAGCGATTCGATCTCGCGGCGGGTGAGGCCAGCGAGCAGGCCGTTGATGATGGCGTTCTCGCGGCCGCTGACTTCGGGATGGAACCCCGAGCCCAGTTCGAGAAGGCTGGAAATGCGGCCATTCGCCCGGACCGTGCCGCTCGTCGGGCGTGAAAGGCCCGCGAGCAAGCGGAGCAAGGTGCTCTTCCCGCTGCCGTTCGCGCCAACGATGCTGAAAAACTCGCCCGGCGCGACGGTGAAGGAAACGTCGCGGACGGCCCAGTGGCTGCCGCGAGCAGCCCGGTGAAGCAGGCGCGTGGGGTGCAGGATCGCGGTCTTCAGGTGAAGCGTCTCTCGGGCCATGGCGTACCGCTTCGAGACGCGGTCGACGACGAGGGCGGGGAGGCCATCGGACCGTGGGGCAGCGGACAGTCCGATTGTTTCTGTCATGGCTACACCAGGTCGGCGAAGCGTTCCTCGAGAGAGCGGAACGCGATCCACCCGATGCCGGCGGCGGCGAGCGAAAGGGCCATCGCGGCGAGGAACTGCTCGCCGGGGAGTTCGCCCTGCAGGAGGACGCGCCGCCAGCCCTCCGCGATGGGCGCGAGCGGATTCACCCAGACGATCCAGCGGTAGCTCTCGGGGATGCGGTCGATGTTGTAGAGGATGGGGGTGGCGTAGAAGAGCAGGCCGAGCAGGACTTCGGTGATGTGTTCGACGTCGCGAAGGATGACGGTGACGCTGCCGACGAAGAGGCCGAGCCCGGCGATGAGCAGGAGTTGGACGGCAAAGAGTAGCGGCACACCAACAAGCCAGGCAGGTTCGGGCCGATACCCGTAGATAAGCAGAAAGAGCAGCAGGATCGGCAGGGAAAGCAGGAACTGCAGCGTATGGGCAAGGATGACGCTGAGGGGGAGGATGGCGCGAGGGAAGCGGATCTTCTTCAGGAGGCCGCCGTTCCCCACGAAGCTGGTGCTGGCGGCCTGTACGCCGCCCTGGAACCAGAACCACGGGAACAACCCGCAGAGCAGGAAGACCGGGTAGTCGCTGATGCCTGCGGCGAGCACCGTTCCGAGTGCGAACGAGAGGATGCCGCCGAGCGCGAGTGGACGTGCGAGCGTCCAGAGCCAGCCGAACACGCTCCCCTGGTAGCGAAGCCGGAGGTCGCGGGATGTCAGCGCGGCGAGGAGTTCGAGCGTGTTGCGCCAGCTCCGGTCGCGCCGCACCTGGACATAGGCAGCAGCGGCTGTCACGTGCGGCAGGTTACCCCCGATTGGGGTCGCTTGTCAGTCGACGATCGTGAGGGCCGGGCGGAGGAGACCGTCGTCGAGCACCAGGTCGAGCCGGAGCGTGCGGTAGCCGCCGTCGTCGAACAAGACCATGACACGGCCGGGTTGGTAGCGGACGATGCTGCCCTCGCCGAAGTCGGGATGGACGACGCGGCTCTGCAGCGGGAAGGGCTGCTCACCCCGGTCGTGCGCCTGGGGAGAGCCTGAGTCGCAGTTGTCACAGTTGCCGCACGGGCCCTGGAACGCTTCGCCGAAATACGAGAGGAGGTACTCACGGCGGCAGTCCCGCGTCTCGGCATAGCCGCGAATCATCTCTACGCGCGTGCGTTCGAACGTGGCACGGCGGTCGTTCGCTTCTTCGGCTGCTTCGACGAGCTGTTGGCGGTTGCCGCGGGAGACAAGCCGGACGGCGCCATCCGGTGCCGTTTCGATGGCGGCAGCGTCGGTGAGGTGATCGAGCACGGCGCGGAGGTGGCCATTCGAAACCTCCGTTCGGCTTGCGATCTCTTCCGCTCGGAGTGGCCGCCGAGCACGTTCGAGCACGCGGAGCACTGCGTCGATCTCGGCGGCGCGGAGGTCCGGCGTACCGGAGAAGAAGCGGCGGAGCGCAAGGTCCTCGCTTCGATAGAAGAGAACCGCAGCGGCCGGTTCGCCGTCGCGCCCGGCACGGCCGACCTCCTGGTAGTAGGCGTCGACCGAATCGGCGATGTCGTAGTGGAAGACGAAACGAACGTCGTGTTTGTCGATGCCCATGCCGAAGGCGGTCGTGGCGACGATGACGCGGGTTCGGCCGTTCATGAAAGTCGACTGGACGTGGTTGCGCTGACGCTTCGCGAGGCCAGCATGATAGGCAGCTGCCGGGATCCCGGCTTCGTTCAGCGCGTTTGCGAGCTCTTCGGTGCGCGTGCGAGTGGAGACGTAGACGATGCCCGGCCTGGTGGCTTCTCGGACTCGCTCGACGAATGCGGCGCGCTTCGTGTCTTCATCGGCGAACGACTCGACGGCGAGATGAATGTTGGGCCGGTCGAAGCCGCGAACGACGAGCGCCGGGTCCTCCATGTGGAGGCGGTCGACAATCTCGGCGCGGATAGGCGGGGCGGCGGTAGCGGTGAGCGCGAGCACGACGGGGCTGCCGAGCTCTTCGACGACGGCGCCGAGCCGCAGGTATTCGGGCCGGAAATCGTGGCCCCAGTCACTGATGCAATGGGCTTCGTCGACAACAAACAGGGACGGTTCGGCGGCCTGCAGGGACTCGAGCACCTCGTCGTTCGCGAACTGCTCGGGGGCAAGGAAGATGAACTCGAGGTCGCCGGACGCGAGGCGGTTGAGCGCGTCATCGCGTTCAGACTTGCGCATCGTTGAGTTCAGCGTGGCCGCCGAGGGAAGGTCGGCGTCGACGATGGCGTCGAGCTGGTCGCGCTGGAGTGCGATGAGCGGCGAAACGACGACGGTCGGCCCTTCGAGTTGTATCCCGGCGAGCTGGTAGATGGCTGACTTGCCGAGACCAGTGGGGAGCACCGCGAGCGTGTCGCGGCCCTGGAGGACGGCGTCCACCGCTTCGGCCTGGCCGGGACGCAGGCGTTCGTAGCCGAGCGTCTCGCGGGCAACCTGGCGAAGGCGGAGTTCACGCCGGTGACGGCGTTCAGCCTGGGAACCGGGCACGAACGCCAGTGTGACTGGCCGCAAGTTGGCCCGGTGTCAGCAAAGGAAGTCGCGAGCGATCAAAACCCTTGCGACGGTCACCACGGCTTCATGAGCCAGCCACTATCCGCGAAGCCGGGCTCCGTCGTCGGGCAGAGCAGGTTCGCGGAGCCAGCACGGCGAATGGTGTAGTGCAGGTGCGGCGCTTCGCTATAGCCGGTGTCGGCGCTGTAGCCGATGACGTCGCCCTTCTGCACGGGCCACCGGGCGATGGCGGTCGCGATGCGGAAATCGCGAAGGGGCGCGAACTCTGCAACAAGGTCGCGTTCGCGGGAGTAGCCATCGACGAAGGCGCCGTCGGGGACAAGTTGGAGCGTCATGGCGAGGTCGAGGTGTGCGTAATCGGTGCGGAAGGCGTCGTTCACCACGGTGACGAACACGCCCTGTCCGCCGCCGGGGCCCGGAAACGCCGAAACGGGCGCGCGACTGCGGTCGGGATTCCCGATGTAGGGCTCGCGGCTCACACCATAGACGTCGAATGGGTTCGATGTGGTGTTGACGAGGAGCGTGGCGATCCCGTCCATCGTCGCGATGATTGGCGTGCCGACGGGGATGTACCAGTCGCACGCGGGCTGCCCTTCGTACTCGACATGGACGCGCGCGCACCAGCCACAGCGGTTCGCGACGACGGGGTCGTCGGAGGGCTGGTCGTCGCGGGAATATTCGAGGGCGGTGGGGCCTTCGCCCCAGGCGATCGTCCGGCTCCCGACATCGCCGACGACGATGCCAAGCCTGAAGTTTGGGTCCAGGGGGAAGCCGGTCGGTTCGAGCCGGTTCGTGGGAGGAGGAATCGTGGGGGTGGGCGTTGGCGACGGCGTCGGCGTGTCGGTAGGAGGAGCCGTCGGGCTGGGTGGCTCGGTAGGCGAAGGAGTAGGCGTGGGCGTTGGAGTTACCTGGTCGCTGTCGCCGTCGCCGCACCCGGCAATCGCGGCCGCCGCGAGCCCCGTGACGCCGGCGAGAAATCGACGGCGGGAGAGCGGCGACCGGTTACCGGGCGTTCCAGGCTGCACCAGTTAACGGAAGAGCGACCGAAGCGTGCGCACGAACATCCACCACGCGAAGGTGCTGACGAGGATGAGGGGGATGTACGCACTGATATCGCGAATGGGGACGAACTGCGCACTGCCGTTGCGGATCTCGATGTAGCCGACCGGAGTGGCGCGTGCGGCGCCGCCGCCACCAGCGCCCTCGCCGCCGTCGAAGTTGCCCTCGCTCGTATCGGCGCCGCGGCCCCCGCCGCCTCCACCACCCCAGGATACGCGCGCGACGGGAATCACTGTGACGCCGTCTCGCTCCACGGGGTCGCCGAACACCGCCTTCGAGTTCGCGACGTTCCCTATCCGCTCGAGTATTTGGCCGACGAGTTTGGAGCCAAAGGGAGCGGCAGCGTTTTCGGCTTCATTGAGCGCGGCTTCGACGTCGTGTGTCATTGCTGGTTGCCCTCCGTTCCTATGTGACTGTATCGGACCACTCTAGCGGTGGTGGTCAAACGTCGATGTGTGAAGTAGCACACACATGACAGAGGCAGTTGGGTTCGAAGCACGGCGCGAAGTACCATCTGATTGTGCCTGAGCGCCCACTCGCCGCCGTTCTGACCCTTGGCTGCAAGTTGAACCTCGCGGATAGCGAAGAGATCGCGCGGGGGCTTCGTGCTGCGGGATTCGATGTGGTCGACCGTATGTGCGACGCCGACGCGTACGTGGTGAATACGTGCTCGGTGACGCACGTGGCCGACCAGAAGTCTCGAAAGCTGATCCGTTCGGTGCGACGGGTGGCGCCCGATGCGGCCGTCACGGTGACCGGCTGCTTTCCGCAGAGCGCCGGGTTCGATGTGGTTCGCGAACTCGGGGCGGACCTCGTGGTGGGGACGCGGGACAGCGACAAGCAGGAACTCGTGACGTTCCTGAGCGAACGGCGGCCTGCCGAAGCCGGGACGCCTCTTGCGGCTCCGGGACTGCACACGCGCGCATTCATCAAGGCGCAGGAGGGCTGCAACGACGTCTGCGCTTTTTGCATCGTGCCGCGGACGCGCGGGCGGGAGGAATCGCGCCCGATCGAAGCAGTGGCACGCGAGGTGGACCGGGCGGTCGAGGCCGGAGCACGGGAGGTGGTGATCACCGGGACGCAACTTGGCGCGTGGGGGCGCGAACTCGAAACACCACTCAAGCCACACCACCTGATCGCAGGGCTGCTTGAGCGCACGGAGGCGTCACGGATCCGGTTCAGTTCGCTCCAGCCGCAGGACATCACGCCCGAGTTGCTGGCGCTGTGGCAGGACCCGCGGCTCATGCCGCACTTCCATCTTGCGCTGCAGTCGGGGAGCGAAGCGGTGCTGCGGGCGATGCGGCGGCGGTACACGCGCGACGAGTTCCTGCGTGCGGCCGAGCGAATCTACGCCGCGGTGCCCGATGCGGCGATCACGACCGACGTCATCGCCGGGTTCCCGGGCGAGACCGATGAAGACTTCGAGGACACGCTGGCGCTGTGCCGGGAGGTTGGCTTCGCGCGGCTCCACTGCTTCCCGTACTCGCAGCGGAGCCGAACGACCGCTGCCCGGATGCCGAACCAGGTACCGGTCCCGGTGCGACAGGAGCGGATGCAACGGCTGCTGGCGCTCGGAGAGGAGCTCTCGCTGAAGTTCCGGCAGCGGTTCGCGGGGACGGTTCGGCCGGTGCTCTGGGAGGGCGAACGGAAGCTCGGTGGCGAAACGGTTTCACACGGCTACACCGACAATTACATCGCGGTGTACAGCGAAACGCAGACCACACCGAACCGCGTAACGCCGGTGTTGATTGGTGACGTATATCATGATGGCGTGCGGGGACTCCCCCGGGGAGGGCAGGAATGAACGCCCTGCGGCGCATCGTGTTGGCGGTCTATAGCCTCTTGTTGGTGGCGGCGTGCGCCGGGCTGGGGCTCCTCGCGTGGAACCAGGACAAGCAGCTCGACATCGACCTGGAAAACTTCCGTCTCACGGCTGCGATCGTGAGCGGCGATACCGAGAAGTGGCTGTTCACGGCGTTTCTCGCCTGCATCGGCCTGTTCGGGATCCTGACGTTCCTGCTCGCCTTCATGCGAACCCAATCGCGCGGCCGGGGCGGAACGCTCCGCCTGCGGCAGGCCGATGGCGGGACCGTCGAAGTGACAGCGGATGCACTGGAAGCGCTCATCCGGGATGAGCTCGAGCGGCTCCCGGAGATCCGCGAGGCAGACCCGGAAGTGCGGCTCGTGAAGGACGCCGTGAGCACGGACATCACGACGGTGATCGAACCGAATGTCAGCATCGCGCACGTGACCAACCTGGTGGCGGTGACGACGGCGAGCACGCTGCGGGAGCAGGTAGGCGTCACGAACGTGCGGCGGCCGAACGTGCGCATCCTATACGACGAAGCGAGCGCACGGCCGATGGCGCCGCGGCGGCACCCTGCAGGACGTATCTATTCGGCGAAGGGGCACGATGAGCCGTGGCCCGCGCCGCCGGCGGACCTGCACAACACGCCACCTTCGAAGCCGGCCCAGGAGGAGGAGCCGTGGCCGGAACCGCCGCCAGATGTGCGTGCGGCGGCCGAGCCGCAAGAGGCGGCTTCCACGCAAACGCAAGAATCGCACGAGGAACCGGAGCGGCGGGGTGAGTGACGAACGGCCGAAACCGAGCCCGAACGAGTTGCCGTGGGTGCTGGAGGCGTTGCTCTTCGTGTCCGAAGAGCCGCAGACGCTGGGGGCGCTGGCACGAGCGGCGGGCGTGAGCGATGGCGCTGCGCGAAGGGCCCTACAGCGGCTGGCGGCTGATTACGAGGCCCGCGGCCTGCGTGTGATGGAGGATGGGCAGAAGTACCAGCTCGTGACGGCGCCCGAGTTCGCGCCGTACATCGACGAGCTGTTGGGCCAGGGACCAGGCCAGCGGCTCAGCCGGGCGGCGCTCGAAGTGCTGACGATCATCGCGTACAAGCAGCCCTGCACACGCGCGGACATCGAGGCGATCCGCGGCGTGAACAGCGACCGGCTCGTAGCGACGCTCGAAGCGCGGGGGCTCATCGAAAACGTTGGCGTTGGCGAAGGGCCCGGGAAGCCGAAGCTCTACCGGACAACCATGCGATTCCTGGAGCACTTCGGCATCAGCAGCCCGGAGGAGCTTCCGCCGCTGCCGGAAGAACCCGAACCAGAAGTCGCGGAACCGCTGTAACCTCGATCTGAGAACACGACGAGGCGTGGCTCGCTCCACGCAAGATCATGACAGTTGGCATTCTGCGCATCACCATGGCCGTCCCGGCCTATACGCTCAAAGAGAAACGCTCGATCGTGAAATCGGTGATCGAACGGCTTCGGCACCGGTTCAACGCGAGCATCGCCGAGATCGACGACCTGGACGACCCGAGCCGCGCAACGATCGGGGCGGCCTGCCTTTCGAACGGGTCACAGCACGCGGATCAACAGGTCCAGTCGATCGCGCGAGCCATCGAGGCGTGGCGGCTGGACGTCGAAATCCTGGCGATCGAGACGGAGGTCGTTCCGCTCTAGGACGGGCAACCGGGGGTTATTCGCCCAATTCGTGGCGCCGAATGCAGCCGCGATTGTGTTTGTAATCACAAAGGGGCGATTGGTAGACTTGGGTGGTCCGCCCGGCCCGCGAGAGGTCGAGCGCGGCGGAGGAAGCGATGGCGTACGGTAAGGGCATCGCGAAGGGCATGGGGCTCACGCTGAAGAGCATGTTCCGGCCCCCCGCGACCGTCCAATATCCCGAGGAAGTGCGGCCGGTCCCGGTGTATGCCCGCACGAACCTCCTGTGGTTCGAAGAACGGTGCACTGGATGTAGCACGTGCGCACAGGCCTGCCCCGACGGGTGCATCCTCGTCGCCACGAGCCAGGACGCCGAGGGGCGCCGCAACATCGACCGTTACGAAATCGACTTCCGCATCTGCATGTACTGCGGGCTGTGCACCGAAGCGTGCCCGTATGAGGCGATTCAGCCGGGTGGGCCGCTGGACGATGCGGTGTATCAGTTCGATCAGATGTACCGGGACAAGCACGCGCTCACGAAAATGGCGCGCGAGTTCCTTGCCCGAAACAACAACCAGTACCCGAACGGGATGAAGGCGCCGGACCCGGACGCCGACTTCCACCGGCTGTAGGACATTATGGCAACGATTACTGTGAACGGCCGCGAGATCGAAGCGCCCGTTGGTGCTCCGCTTCTCGAGGTCCTGAAAGCGAATGGCTTTTACGTTTCGAGCCTCTGCTACATCGACGGCCTGAAACCCTACGCCGGGTGCCGTTCGTGTCTCGTCGACATTGAAGGGCCGCCGGGCCTGCAGCTGAGCTGTACCGCCGTCGTGCAGGACGGCATGAAGGTCACGACGGACTCGGAGGAAGTGAAGGAGGCGCGAAAGGCGGTTCTTTCGCTGATCCTGGCGAACCACCCCGACCGGTGTCTCACCTGCCACCGCCGGGAGCACTGCCACCCGGGCGACATCTGCCTCCGCGACGACATCGTGACGCACCGCTGCCTGACGTGCTCGAAGAACTACCGCTGCGAGCTGCAGGCCACGTGCGAGATGGTCGGCTCGGCGGGGTACGAGCCGTGGGTCGGCGAAGAGCGTTCGTGGTACCAGTCGCCGCAGCCGCCGGCCGACCGCGCGAACCCGTTCATGGAGTTCGACCCACAGATGTGCATCATCTGCACGCGGTGCCAGCGCGCTTGCGAGGAGAAGCGCCACACGGGCGCGATTACCCTCGGCGGCAAAGGCTGGGAGACCCGCATCTTCTTCGGTTCGGGCGGGCCGATTCACGAGAGCAACTGCGACTTCAGCGGCGCCTGCATCGACGTCTGCCCGACGGCGGCGCTGATGGAACACCCGAACAAGTGGGTCGCGAAGCCGGAGACGTGGACGAGCACGACGTGCGATTCGTGCGCGATTGGCTGCAGCATCCGGCTTGGTACGAAGGATGGCCGTGGCGTGATCGTGCGGCCGGGTTCGGGCAACGACGTGAGCCTCGACCAGATCTGCGTCCGGGGCCGGTATCACTACGACTCGCTGAAGCCGCGTGAACGGCTTTCGAAGCATTACGTGCGGCGCGGCAACATCCAGGCCCCGGCGAGCGCGCAGGAGGCGATCGCGGAAGCCGCGAAGGCGCTCAAGGACGCGGCCAGCCGCGGCAAGGTGGGCGTACTCGTCGGCGGGACCGCGACGAACGAGGAGGCCTGGCTCGCGAGCCGCATCGCCCGGGAAGCGTTCAAGACGAAGGCGGACTCGGCGCTTGGGCCGGTGGTCCGGGCAACGAAGCAGGCGCTCGAAGCGCGGCTGGGCACGTGGCGCATGGCCGGTGACATGGCCCGCCTCCGCACCTTGAAGGCGATCGTCCTGGTCCACGACGACCTCGAAGAAAGCCACAACGTCGCGAGCGTCCGCATCAAGGACGCGGTGGTGCACCACCAGGCGAAGCTCATTGTCATCGGTTCGCTGCGCAGCGAACTCGTCGACTTCGCGACCGTGTGGCTTCGGCCGCGCGGCGGCGAGGAAGGTCAGATGGCCGCAGCGCTGGCGGAAGCGATTGCCGGGAAGCAGTTCCAGAACGACGAAATCAACCAGGCCGCGCAGATCCTCCGGGACGCCCCGAAGGACGAGACGATGGTCGTGTGCGCGCCGAACCCGGTGAGCCCGGCGATTGCCGGTGCGATGGCGGGCGGCGCGGCGAACGTGGCGGTGGCCCTGTTCGGGAACGAGGCGTCGAACCACATGGTTGTGCTGCCGCCCGAGGTCAACGTGCATGGCCTGCTCGACCAGGGTGTGGCCACCGATGGCAGCGAGAACCCACTGGCGGGGCTCGAAGGCCTATTGGTGATTCGCGAAGACCCGACGATGCGGCTCCCGCGTGCGGCGGAAGACCTCGCGCGGACGGGCACCGTTGTGGTCATCGACAACGTGATGCATGAGACGGCGAAGCTGGCGAGCGTTGTTATCGCCGAGGGACGGCCGTACTCGACGTCGGGCACCTACACGCAGGGTGACTTCCGCGTACAGAAGCTGACGGCGGCGGTGAAGCCCGAAGGCGATGCGCTCATCTGCTACGACGCCCTGCGCCAGCTCGCGGAGCAGCTCGGCGTGGACGCACCAGCGACGCCCGACGATGCGCTCGGCGCCATCGCGAAGGAGAACGCGGCGTACCAGCCCGCGTGGGATCTCATCGTGGGCGAAGGCGTACGGATGGCGATCTCCGGTTCGGGGCGGGGCCAGGCGCAGCCGGTACCAGCGTTCGAGATCGGCGAAGGCGTTCGCATCATCACGGGCCGCGACCTGTACACGGCGGCGGATGCGGCGGCGCTTCGGCACCCGGAAGCGGAGAAGCTCCACCGGTACGACCGAATCCAGGTAAGCGAGCAGGACGCTGCGCAACTCGGCATCAGCGACAACGACGAGATCGAGGTGACGGATGGGGTTCACACCATCCGGGCGCTGGCGAGCATCCAGGAGCGTGTTCCGCCGGGCGCGGTGTACATCTCGAGCCTGCTGCAGGGCGGTGCGGTGGCACAGTTCTTCGACGGTGTGGCCGTGCCGGTCGTGCGGGTAGGCGTACCGGTCACTGCGTAGTAGCATTCGAAAGGCAAAGAAGCCCCGGATATCCGGGGCTTCTCTGTGCGCCGGTCAACCAAATACGAAACCCCCGCGAGCGGGGGCTTCTCGGCTAAATCGGAGAGGCAGGAGGTTCTTCGATCGCCGTATCGGATTCCGTTGACCGGCGGAATCCAGGACGGAGCGGCCGCAGCAGCTGCCGGGGAAGCAGCAGTGGCGGGAAGACGTCTGCGGCCACCCGTCTGGTGTGTGTATCGTGCCAAGGCACTGTGAAGCGTGTTCGGGGTGCGCGTAAACGCTCTGCAAAATACCCCGTGCCGGGTTACTCGCGGGCAATTGGCAGCGGGCGTTCGTGCGAACCGAACTCCTCGGGTTCGCCTTCAACCAGGAAGCCGCAATCGGCCGGGCGCTGGTGCAGGTTGAAGTGATAGCGCACGGCCTCGACCGGTCCGCTCTCCGCTTCGATGCCCTCGGCCTGCAGGTACTCGAGGACGGTTCGCAGGGCAGCCTCGTACTCGGGCGTGTCGTCGATGCTGATGTAGGCGAATCGCGTGGCAGGGAAAATGCGCGCCATGGCGGGCGGCGGGACCCTGTAGTCGCCGCGAACGGGGACGCCGGCGCGAAAGATGAACGAGGCCCCGCCATCCTGGGGTTCGAACCAGCCAAGCGCGGCGATGTCGATGCGTCCAAGCGGGGGGCGCACCTCCAACCGCCAGGCTTCGAGCGCTTCCCACGTTCGCTCAGCGCCAGCGGCATCGCCTTCGCCTTCGAAGCAGGCGAGGCGCATCTGGGGCAGGGTAGCGATGCGCACCTGCCGGGGCGGCATCATGGGATCGCGCCCTGGTCCTTGAGCTCGATGATGCGGTCCCAGTCGAAGCCGAGTTCGAGCAGGACTTCTTCGGTGTTCTGCCCCAGTTCCGGCGCCCAGCGGGTGGGCTTGATGGGCGTGCCGTAGAAGTCAGCGGGCGTGGCGACCATCCTGGCCGGCCCCTCGGGGCTCTCAACATCGATGAAGGCACCCGCAGAGTGGAGCACCGGGTCGTCGACCGCTTCGTCGATGGTGTTCACCGGCGCGTACCACACGTTTTCGCGGTCGAAGATCTCGGCCCACTCCTCGTACGTCTTCGTGGCGAAGATCGCGTCGAGTTCCGCCACGAGCGTTTCGACGTTCTGAAGCCGTGAGGGGATGTCCTTGAAGCGCTCGTCTTCGCCGAGATGTGGTGCGTCGATCGCGCGCAGGAGGTCGGGCCAGTGGCGGTCGGCCTGGAGCAGGAGGAGCCAGAACCAGCGGCCATTCTTGTCCCGGAAGCAGTTCATGATTGGGTTGACCGCGTGATAGCGGTCGTATGGCGGGGCGATTTTGCCGAAGCGGAGGCGGGTGCTCATGTCCCAGCCCATGGTGTACACGCCGACCCGGGCGAGCGAGACGGCGACCCGTTGGCCCTTGCCTGACTTCTCGCGCTGGTAGAGGGCCGCAGAGACCGCACCTGCGGCGGTAGCACCGGTCATGTGGTCGCCCATGCCGCCGCGCTGCTGCGGGAGTTCGCGGCCGGGGGGGACGAGGCTCGCGGCAACCCCGGCGCGCGCCCAGAATGCGCCGATATCGTACGCGGCGCGGTTCGCGTTTTCGCCGTCGGGACCGTAGCCGGTGACCTGGCAGTAGATGAGCCGCGGGTTGCGGGCGGAGCACTCTTCGTACGAGAGGCCGTACTTTTCGAGCGCGCGGGGCCGCATGTTCGAAACGAAGACGTCGGCCTGGTCGACGAGTTGCCGGGCGACATCGCGGGCCGCTTCGGATTCGAGGTTGAGGGCGATGCTGCGCTTGCCGCGGTTGTCGAGTTCGAACGGGGGGTTAATCGGCACCGCGTTCAGGCTTGCGAAGAGGCCGCGGAAGGGATCACCTTCGGGAGGCTCGATCTTGATGACGTCGGCACCCCAGTCGGCGAGCACCGCCGCACATGACGGACCCGCCACCCACACACCCATTTCGACCACCTTGATGCCTTCAAGCGGACCAGGCATTCGCCACCTCCAGGAGCACTGCGAGGGATTGTACCGAGGGGTGCCGGGAAAGACATGGTGGCCCCCGGCTCTCGTTCGTTGGGCAAGGTTCGCGTACCCTCGGGGCACGATGGTTCGAGGGTTGCCGGGATGGTTCTAAGCGACCGAACGATTCGCAAGGAGATCGAGGCGGGGAACATCGGGATCGACCCGTTCGATCCGAGTGCGGTGCAACCGGCGAGCCTCGACCTGCGGCTCGGGCGCCAGTTCCGTGTATTCAAGAACTCCCGCATCCCGTACATCGACGTGAAGAAGGAGTACCCGGACCTCACGGAGCTGGTGGAAATCGAGGGGGACACGCCATTCGTGCTGCACCCGGGCGAGTTCGCGCTGGCGGTGACGTACGAGCGGGTGCGACTGCCGAACTACATCGTCGGGCGGCTGGAAGGGAAGTCGTCGCTGGGGCGGCTGGGCCTGCTGGTCCACTCGACCGCCGGTTATGTCGATCCCGGCTGGGATGGCGCGCTGACGCTGGAGCTTTCGAACGTCGCAAACCTCCCGATCGCACTGTACGAAGGGATGAAGGTGTCGCAGCTTTCGTTCCTGATGCTGACGGAGCCAGCGAAGCACGCGTACGGCAGCAAAGAAGCGGGGAGCAAGTACCAGGGGCAGGAAGGCCCGACGCCAAGCCGGTACTACCTGAACTTCCGGTAGGCAGCGCCAGTGAACTGATCGAAGCGCGGCCGGCAGGTAGGATACGCGCATGCCTTCTGCACCTTCACTGAACGTTCCCGAACGCGTACTGATGGGCCCCGGGCCCAGTGGCGCGCACCCCACAGTGCTGCGCGCGATGACCGCTCCGTTGCTGGGTCACCTGGACCCGGACTTCCTGCAGCTGATGGACGAATGCCGCGTGATGCTGCGGGAAGTGCTTCGAACCGAAAACGAACACACCCTCGTGACCCCCGGGACGGGCACCAGCGGCATGGAAGCCGCCGTGATGAACCTCGTCGAGCCGGGCGACCGGGTGGTCGTCGGGATCAATGGCTACTTCGGCGAACGCATCGCGCAGATGGCCGAGCGGGCTGGCGGCGAAGTGACGCGCGTGGAGTTCCCGTGGGGTTCGCCGGTTAACCCGGAGGAACTGCGGCGGGCCGTGCAGTCGGCCGGGAACGTGAAGCTCGTAGCGGTGGTCCACGCCGAAACCTCGACCGGCGTGCAGACGCCCATCGAGCCGATCTCGCAGGTCGCACACGAAGCGGGCGCCCTGCTGCTAGTGGACTGCGTGACGTCGCTCGGTGGCGTGCCCGTGGAGACGGACGCCTGGGGAGCGGACGCGGTGTATTCGGGCACGCAGAAGTGCCTCTCGGCGCCGCCGGGGGTTGCACCCGTCTCGGTTTCGAACGCGGCGTGGGAGAAGATCCGGGCGCGGGAAGTGCCCTGCAACTCGTTCTACCTCGACCTGCAGCTGCTGGAGGCGTACTGGGGCGAACAGCGGGCGTACCACCACACGGCGCCGATCTCGATGGTGTACGCGCTGCACCAGGCACTGCAGCTCGTGCTGGCCGAGGGGCTGGAGGCGCGGTGGGAACGCCACGAACGCAACGGCCGGGCGCTCCAGGAAGGGCTCGAAGCGCTGGGCCTCACGCTGCACGCGGACGAGGGGTACCGCCTGCCGGTGCTGACCACCGTGCGCATACCCGACGGGGTGAACGACGCCGAAGTTCGCGGCAAGCTGCTGCACCAGCACGGCATCGAGATTGGCGGCGGGCTCGGCGAGCTCAAGGGCAAGGTCTGGCGCATCGGGCTCATGGGGGAATCGTCGACGCCGGGGAACGTGTTCCTGGCGCTGTCTGCGCTGGCGCGGATTCTTCGTGAGCAGGGCTTCAAGGCCGACATGCGAGCAGGGCTAGATGTGGCCGCCGCCCGCCTTGACCGTCCTTTGCGGAACAATCCGTAAGTTAGTAACGCGGCGGGAACCCAGGAAACCGGAAACACGGGGTCGGAGGAGCGCATGCCGCCACGTTCGAGACAGGTAGGGTGGAGGACCGGATCCTCCACCTTTTTCGTTTGCCTGGTTCTGCTCGCAGCGCTGGCACTCGCCGGTTGCAATGGTGGCGGCAACGATAGCGAGTCACCAACCCCGACGCTCCCCGCGACGAACACGCCGACGCAGGCGCCGGGAGACGGCGCAACGCCTTCGCCCGAGCCGACAATCGGTGCGGTGACCGTCCCGGAGCGCATCGAGATCACGGAAGCGTTCCCGCGGCTGCCGGATATCGAGCGCCCGGTTGCCATGGTCGAGGTGCCGGGCGAGCGAAGGATGCTCGTGGCGTCGCAGGACGGGCTCATCGTTTCGTTCGAGAAGGACCCGGAGGCGGCGGAGCTGGCAACGGTGCTCGATATGCGCGGAGAGGTTCGGCGCGATGGGCTGGAGGAGGGCCTCCTCGGGCTGGCGCTCGCGCCGGACTTCGAAACGAGCGGGTACGTATACCTGTACTACGGCCCGACGGAGGGCGAACTGCGGACCGTCCTTTCGCGGTTCGAAACGGATGGGAGCGGGCCGAACTTGCGGATCGTGCGGGAGAGCGAGCTCCTGCTGCTCACCGTGCCGCAGCCGTTCCGCAACCACAACGGCGGCCAGC
>CAZWBW010000003.1:52157-55120 GCA_964632355.1 uncultured Anaerolineaceae bacterium
GCTCGCCTTTGGGCCGGACGGAATGCTGTACCTGGCGCTCGGCGATGGCGGTTCGGCGGGCGACCCACAGGGGAACGCCCAGGACATTTCGCGGAACCTGCTCGGCAGCATCATCCGCATCGACGTGAGCAACGCGACGCCCGAACAGCCGTACACCATCCCGCCGGACAATCCCTTCGCCGGGCAGCCCGATGTAAAGCAGGAGACGTGGGCATATGGCCTCCGGAACCCGTGGCGCTTCAGCTTCGACCGCGAAACCGGGGACCTGTGGGCCGGAGATGTCGGGCAAGACAGGGTGGAGGAGATCGACCTCATCGAGCGCGGCGGTAACTACGGCTGGCCGGTATACGAAGGAACGAACTGCTTCCGCGCGAACGATGGGTGCGATGCCGGTGATTACATCGCGCCCGTCGCGGAGTACTCTCACGACGACGGGCACTGCTCGGTGACGGGCGGATACGTGTACCGGGGATCCGCAGTACCGGAACTGCGTGGCGTGTACGTGTACGGTGACTACTGCAGCGGCGCGATGTGGGGATTCGATGCGTCGGCAGCGGCCGCGGGCAACGACGTGGAGCCCGTACAGTGGCTTGAGCAAGGCCCGATGATTGCCTCGTTCGCCGAAGACCTCGACGGCGAACTGTACGTGCTCTCGTACCAGGGGCGGATCTACCGAATCAGCGGGGCGTCGAGCGGCAACTAGGCAGGCGTCGCGGGGCGGCCCATGCCGATGTAGCGGACACCCTGTGCCTCAACGGCGGCGCGGTCCAGCGCGTTTCGGGCGTCGAGGAGCACCGGGGCGATCTTCGCCCATTCGAGGCCGGCGTAGGCGCGGTGGTATGCGTGGACCACGGCCACGTCGAAGCGTTCGAACGGCTCGGCGGCGGGTTCGAAGCCGAGCGCCCGCACGCCTTCCTCGGAGAGGAGTGCGTCGTGGCCGCGGACGATGGCGCCGCGGGCCGTGAACTCGCGCAGGAGGTCGACCGAGTTCGTGTGCGGCGTGACGGCGATGTTCGGCCGGAACGTGAGCCCCAGGATGAGCACCCGCTTGTCGCGAAGGCTGCCGAGGAGTTCTTCGAGGCGTTGGACTGCATAGCCGGGCATGGAGTCGTTGATCTGCCGGCCGAGTGCGGAGAGTGCGCTCGGGCCGCGGCCCTGCATCAGGAAGCGCGGGTAGACGGGAATGCAGTGGCCACCGACACCGGTCCCGGGAATGTGGAGGTGGCAGTAGGGCTGGCTGTTCGCCGCCTTGAGGACCTCCATGTAGTCGATGCCGTGCACGTCGGCGACCATGGCGAGCTCGTTGGCGAGCGCGATGTTCAGGTCGCGGTAGGCGCCTTCTGAGAGCTTCGAGAGTTCGGCGGTCTCGGCGTTCGAAAGCTCCAGGACTTCGCCGCCAAACACCTCGCGGTAGAAGGCTGCGGCGCGGCGGCCACTCTCGGGGTCGACGCCGCCAACGACCTTCGGGTACTTGGTCAGGTCTTCGATGACGCGGCCCATGAGCAGGCGCTCGGGGCTGAAGGCGACGAACACGTCCTTGCCGACGGTGCGGCCGTGAGCTTCGAGCCGCGGCGCGAGAACGTTACGCGTGGTGCCGATGGGCAAGGTGGTGTCGAAGATGCAGAGCGTGCCGGGACGAATGCCGCGGGAGACATCGTCGGCCGCGGAAAGGAGCGGTGCGAGGTGGGCCTTGCCCTCGTTGTCCACGTCGACAGCGACCGCGAAGAGGACCACATCGCGGTCGGCGACGGCGGCGGTCGTGTCGGTTCGCGCGCGGAGGTTACCGCTGGCGACGACCTTCGCGAGGAGTTCGCCAAGACCGGCCTCGTCGGGCATCGGATTTTCGCCACGGTTGACCTGGGCGACGCGCTCGGCGTTGATATCGCACCCGACGACGTCGTGCCCCTGGGAGGCGATTTTCGCGGCCAGCGGAAGACCGATGCGGCCGATGCCTACAACGGCGACATTCATGCAGACACCTCGATATCGGCGACGGGGACCGGCTGCCCTTCGTCGGCGGAGCGCAGCAGCGCCTCGGCAACGGCAAGCGCGACGATGCCATCGCGAGCGGACACCGGCGCGGGTCCCCCGGCAAGCACGGCATCACGCATGTGTTCGAGTTCGACGCGAAGCGGCTCCCGGTAGGCGATGGGATAGCGGGTCATCGGGCCTTCGGTAACGCTGGCGATCGCGCCTTCGATGGCGACCGCGGCGTGATTCTCGTAGAAGCTGAGTTGCTGGGCCGCGTAGTCGACCACGAACATGCCGCGCTCACAGAGGACGGTGAGCGTGCGCTCCTTCGTTGGCGTGAGCCAGTTGATGTCGAGCAAGCCCATGGCGCCGTTCCGGAAGGTGAGCATGCCCGCGAACAGGTCCTCGTTCTCCGTCGCGATGTGGCGGCGAACGTCGGCGTACACGCGCTCGACCTCGTCTTCGAGCACGAAGCGCATGATGTCGATGTCGTGCGGGCCGAGGTCGTGGATGACGCCGACATCGCGGATGCGATGCGGGAAGGGCCCGACGCGCCGCGCGCGAATCTGGAGGACGCGGCCGCCCTGCCCTTCGAGCAGGCGCCGCTTGAGTTCGAGGATGGCCGGGTTGAAGCGTTCGATGTGGCCAACGGTGAGAATGCGCTCGTGCTTCCTGGCAGCGGCGGCAAGGCGCGCGGCAGCTTCGAGCGTTGCGGCGATGGGCTTTTCGACGAGTACATGGGCCCCGGCTTCGAGCGCCTGGAGCGCGACGGTTTCGTGCAGGCCGGTGGGAACGACAACCGAAACGAAATCCGGCGCAGTCTCGCGGAGAAGCGTCTGCGCGTCCGGGAAGCCGGGAATCGGCCGTCCCTTGACCACCCGGTTAACGCGTTCTTCGTCGGGGTCGGCGACGCCGACGAGCTGAACGCCGGGGAGGTCGGCGAGCACGCGGGCGTGGTTGGCGCCCATCGAACCGATGCCAATGACAGCAGC
>CAZWBW010000004.1:0-19169 GCA_964632355.1 uncultured Anaerolineaceae bacterium
GCGGCCGGTGGTCTCGGTTACTTCCTTCGCGAGGGCCTCGCAAGCATCGAGCTTGCGGCTCGAGATCACGACATCGGCGCCGGCCTTCGCGAATGCGAGCACCATTTCACGCCCGAGGCCACGGCTGCCGCCGGTCACGAGCGCCACTTTGCCGCTCAGGTCGAAGAGCTGCCGAATCTCGTCCATCGTCACCTGTCCAAAATCATGAAAGTCGCACCACGGATTCGGCGCGCGCCCGGATCCTACGGGATTTTCGGCTCGCTCGCCTGCTGGAACCCGCCGAACGCTGGCGCGAGTCGTTGCTGAGGACGTCGCCGGGCGGATAGTGTTCGGAGCGGAGGTGTCCCCATGGCCGAAGGATTGCTGTTGCTGCACGCCTTTCCGCTGGACCACACGATGTGGGAGCCGCAGGTGAAGGCATTCGAGGGAGTGCTGCCGGTGGTCGCACCCGATTTCCCCGGGTTCGGCGGTTCGCCTATCGTGCAATCGCCGACGATAGACACTGCAGCGGACATCGCAGTGGAGGCACTGCGAGCGGCGAACGTGGACCGCGCGGTGGTGTGCGGGCTCTCGATGGGCGGCTACGTGGCGCTCTCGTTCTGGCGGCGGCATCGCGAGATGGTTGCGGGACTGGTGTTCGCGAATACGCGTGCCGGCGCGGACGACGATGCGGGCAAGCAGCGTCGCCGGGAGCTGGCCGTACGGGTTCGCAGCGAAGGGCAGCAGTTCCTGGCGGACGAACCGCCTGCGCTGCTGTCCGAGAATGCGCCGAGCGAACTCCGAGAGTGGGTGAAGACGTGCATCGCGTCGCAGCCGGCGGAAGCAATCGCGGCTGCATCGGAGGCGATGGCGGACCGGGTAGATTCAACGGCCGACCTCACCGGCATTACCGTGCCGACGCTGGTGATAAGCAGTTCCGCGGACACGCTTATTCCGCCGGAGGCCACGCAGCCAATGGCCGATGCGATCCCGGATGCGCGGTTCGAACTGATCGACGGCGTCGGTCATCTTTCGAACCGCGAGACGCCGGACCGTTTCAACGAGCTGTTGCGGGAGCACCTGGCGCGGGTGGGGTTCGCGAAGCAATAGGCGGGGGGTCACTGGCGACATCCGAACGGGAGCAGGTGCAGGGATGATGCGACAAGCGCGGGGGCGCGGTACGATTGATGGGTAGGCGCCCGTAGCTCAGTGGATAGAGCGCTTGCCTCCGGAGCAAGAGGTCGAAGGTTCGAATCCTTCCGGGCGTACCATCGGAATGGCGATCGCATGTACTCCGGCCCTGCGCAGGGCCGGTTTCTTGTTGCCCGCGATCAGCCCGTGAGGGTGCTTGCGGCGGGTGCAGCGCTGCGCGCGTCGCTCTCGACGGCCGGCTTAATCGCGCGCATCCAGATGTAGGCTTCCTCGAGGCCGACCAGCGGCCCCCAGAACCGTTCGCAGTAGTACTGGGCGCGTTCGCTGCGGTTCGCCAGCGCATCGATAATCCGGCCGGCTACCCTGCGCGCTCGACCGGGAACGAACGAATCGGAGTTCATGTTGAACGTGAGGCGCTGGTGGACGATGCGGAACTTCGCCGGGTGGTAGTACCCGAAGGTCCTGCCGTCGAACGTGTTGGGATCGAAGTAGTCGAAGGTGTCGAGGAAAACGCCACGTTTATGCGTCGGGTCCTTCCAGGTAACGAAGGGGGTGCTGGCGTGCGGGAAGCGGAAGTGCACAAGCGCGTCGGGTTTACACACGCGCCAAACTTCGCCCATGAACGCCATCAGGTCGTCGACGTGTTCCACCAGGTGCGAGGCGTAGATTTCGTCGACCGAGTTGTCGCGAAATGGGAGGGGTCGGGTGACGTCGGCGATGATGTCGACGCCGGGGATGCGGGCGATATCGAGCCCCAGCGCGCCAGCCTTCTTGCGGGAGCCACAACCGAGGTCGATTACGACGCGTTCGCCCATGCGCGGAAGGATACGGACCGCACGAGCTATTGGACACTCCCGCCGTGGTCTTCGGCCATGCGGGCGCGCCGTTCGAGCACGTCGGTGAGGGTTTCGCCGACCGCCCGCTCGAGCTGTGCGATGTGCTCCGCGTCGTGCTGCACCCACTCGCGAACGAGGTCCTCCACAGTGAGCAGCGAACCTGCGCGGCGGCCGGTGCGCTGCCAGTCGCCGGGCTCGAGCATCCGGAGGATGGCGAGGCTGGCCTGCCGCTGAAGCGCGAAGTCGGCGAGGAGGTGGTCCTTGCGGTCGCGCGAACGGTTGCGACCCGGCTCCCAATCGCCGCCGTGTAGGAACCGGAGGTCGGGCGTCTCTTCGCCCAGCATGCGTTCGAGCGCCACGCGCATGCACAGGTACTCGTCGTCACGCAGGTGCGCCACGATGACCTGTGGCGACCACTCGCCCGGGGCAGGCGGCGATGCGAAGACGGGTTCCGGGCACTCCGCGACCAGGTGCGCGAGCGTGGTTGGAGTGCGGGAGAGCCGGGCGATGAGTTCGTGGTCCACGATCCGAGTATAGGTGCCCGGACCGTGGGCGGCGGCGAACCGGTTCGGTAGCGGCGCGTCCGGGAAGTCACCCTTGTATCGATATTCTTTTTCGCTGTATTACGGGCGTGAATGGACCGGGATTATGGTGCTCGTCAGCGAAACATATGTTAACTTGAAACCTCTAGTTTCGCCGTCGGTTAACGGCTAAGCTGGGGACGTACGACACACGGCTCGCGCAGCGGTTACGTTTTTGTCATACTTGGCGTATTGGGCTCGCGGCGTCTTTTTACGGACGTTTTACAACTTCGGGGTTCGGAGGCGGGTCCTCGGACGTTATTACCGGTGCACGTACCCGTGGCGGTTGTTACGGTATCTGCTACGTCCGGATGAACCTGCGGTCAGCCTGGCACCTGGCCGCCCGGGAGGAGAGGTATGAACCTCATTCGCAGCAAAGCGTTTGCCGTGATCGCGGCAACGTTTGGATTGGCCGCGGTGCTTGGCGGCTCGCTGGGGATGGTTGCAGCTCAGACCCGCGAACCCACGAAGATCTCCGAGGGCATGAACCTGATCGGTGGCCCGCGCCGCAGCATCGCTACAGAAGAGTTCATGGCCTGTGTCGACGACAGCGGCTGGATCGGCATCTACCGCTGGGACAACCGGGCAGTCGAAGATGGCGGCCAGCGCTGGCTGCACTTCCTGAACGGCGTTCCGGCCTACGTGAACGACCCGCGGGTGAACGGCATGCAGGAGATCCCGGCGGGCGCCGGCCTCGTGCTGCTCGCATCGAAGGACTTCCAGGCGTACTTCAAGCACTCTCCGACCGAAACCTGCCCCTGAGGCGCCTTTCCTCAGTAAACGAATCCCGGCCCCGCGGAACCGCGGGGCCTTTCGTTGCGCCCGAAATCGTGCGTTCGAAGCATCGCGACTAGAATGGACCGGTAACAACGGAGGAGACGGCATGGGGATCGCAATTCGGCTGCGGCGTGAGCACCTGGACGCGATGGTCGCGCACGCGCTGGAGGACGCGCCGGTCGAATGCTGCGGCATCCTCGGTGGGGTGGATGGCGAGGTTCGCGCAGTTCGGCGCGCGAAGAACGTCGAAGCGAGCCCCTACCGCTTCCGGATCGACCCGCTCGAGACCGCGAAGATCGAGCGTGAGTTCGATAGCCAGGGCCTCGAGATGGTGGGCTTCTACCATTCGCACACGGGGAGCGAACCGATCCCAAGCCCTACCGACATCCGTCAGATGGGGCCGCTGTTCGGCCCCCCGTTCGTGCACTTTGTGATTGGCGTCGCCGACCGCGACAACCCGATCGTGCGCGTTTGGTACATCCAGGACGGGGACCGCATCGAGCAGCAGTACGAGCTCATCGACTAGCCGGGGAACGGACATCGACGCTGGAACAGAACCGCTTCGCCGCTCCTACCGGGCGCCGGTCCTCGAGATCCGTGGGCGCCGGTTCGCATGGGGCGAGCGGACCTATGTGATGGGCATCGTCAACGTGACGCCCGACTCGTTCAGCGGGGACGGGCTCGCGGGTGACCCCGCGGCTGCGGCCGAACAGGCGCAGCGCTTCGAGGCCGAAGGCGCCGACATCATCGACATCGGCGCGGAATCGAGCCGCCCGGGCGCCGAGCCACTGGAGCCCCAGCAGGAGCTCGGCCGGCTGCTGCCCTCGCTCGAAGCGGTGCGTGCGGTGACCAGCCTCCCGGTTTCGGTCGACACCTACCACGCCGATGTGGCGGAGGCGGCGATTGCTGCCGGCGCCGACATGGTGAACGACATCTGGGGCCTGCGGCACGACCCACGCATGGCAGCCGTCGTGGCGGAAGCGGGCGTCCCGCTGGTGGCCATGCACAACCAGCGCGGGCGCGAGCATCACGACGTTATCGGCGACATCCGCACGGGGTTCGAGGCGACGCTCGAGATCGCGGGCGAGGCGGGCATCCCGTTCGAACACATCATCCTCGACCCGGGGTTTGGATTCGGCTGGAAGGAGCACCAGAACCTGGAGATGATCCGACGCCTCCGGGAGCTGTGGGACCTCGAACTGCCGCTGCTGGTGGGCCCTTCGCGGAAGTCGACCATCGGCCGGGTGCTCGACCTGCCGGTGCACGAACGCGTCGAAGGGACGGGGGCAGTGGTTGCCGTGGCCATCGCGAACGGCGCCGACATCGTTCGCGTGCACGATGTGCGGGAGATGGTGCGCGTCGCGAAGGTGAGCGACGCCATCGTACGCGCAACGCTGGACCCCGAAAGGAGCAGGCAGTGACGCTCGTGGCCATTGCGCTGGGTTCGAACCTGGGGGACCGCGAGTCGAACCTCCAGGCGGCGGTTCGACTGCTGGCCGAGCGCGGCATCCAGCCGATACGCACATCCTCGACGTGGGAGACCGCTCCAATTCCCGCCGACCAGCCAGCGTTTCTGAACGCTGCCGTCGCCGCGGAGACGGACGCCGAACCCCTCGCGGTACTGCGGGTGCTCAAGGACATCGAAGCGGCCATGGGCCGACGCTCAGAACGCCGGTGGGGCCCACGCCCCATCGACCTCGACCTGCTCGTCCACGGCGGCGCTACGGTGGATACGCCGGAACTGACGGTGCCACATCCCCGCATTGCGGAGCGGGCGTTCGTGCTGGCGCCACTGGCCGAGGTGTGGCCCGGTGAGTTGCCGGTGCTCGGCCGGCGCGCAATCGAACTGCTGGACGGCGTGCCGCTCGATGGTGTTCGACGAACAGGTGTGAATTTGTCGCACTGACCCGGTGGCCGGGGGTCGGCGGGCGCGAGGCGGCGCTGGTACGCTTTGTCCATGCCCGAGCGTTTTCGAGATCAGCGACCGTGCCCCCTGTGCGGGCACACGACGTACATCGCGCTCCCTTCGCCGAAGCTCAGCCACCTGTGGCGCTGCGCGTACTGCGACCTCGTTTCGGTTCGGCGGCTGCCGAACCCGGAGGAGTTGCACGCGGTGTACGGCGAGGCCTACTTCCGCAATTCGCGTTCGGAAGAGACTGGCTACGAAGACTACGAGCGCGACCGCTACTGCATCGTGAAGACGGCGCAGCGGCGGCTCGACACGCTGGAACGGTACGCACGCCAGCGTGGGCGGCTGCTCGACGTGGGATGCGCGCTCGGGTTCTTCGCGGACACGGCGCGGCACCGGGGCTGGCAGGCGGAAGGCATCGACATCTCGCAGCACGCGGTCGACTACGCGAGGGAACAACTCGGGCTGCCCGCCCGCAAGGGCGTCCTTTCAGAAGCCGGCTATGAGCCCGAGAGCTTCGACGCGATCACGATGTTCGACGTGATCGAACACGTGCTCGACCCGGTTGCCGAACTCCAGCTCGTTCGGAAGCTCCTGAAGCCCGAGGGGGTGGTCATGCTCTCGACACCGGATATCGGGAGCATCGTCGCGCGGATCACGGGCCCGCGGTGGATGGGGTACAAGCTGGCAGAAGAGCACCTCTACTATTTCGACCGGAAGACGATCACACTGGCGCTCGACCACGCAGGGTTCGAGGTGCTGGAAGTCCGACCGATAGGGAAGGACGTGTCGCTGGACTTCTTCGCGAAGCGGCTGAGGTTGTATGCACCGCCGATCGCGAGCGCGCTTGGGTGGGCCGTCGACAAGGCGAGGCTGGGGCGCGCAAGCGTGTACGCGAACCCGCGCGACATCATCGGCGTGGTAGCCCGGCGGAGCAGGTGCTAGCCGTTCGGGGCGGCTAGATTCGCCGGTACCGCAGGTAGACTTCGCTCGTCTCTTCGTTGGGCACGGCTGAGAGGAGCTGGAGCCGCGGCAGTTCTTCGGGCGAGAAGGGCCCCGGGCCTTCGACGGCCGTCAGGGTTTCGCTGCCACCGACGATCACCGGCCCGAGGGTCAGAAAGAACTCATCCACGAGGCCCTGCCGCCAGAGTTCGGCGTTCAGTGTCGGTCCGCCTTCGACCAGCAGGACTTCGGCGCCGAGTTCCTCGCGCATATGGCGGAGCATCGCGCCTACCTCGTCGCCCGCGGGGAGGACCACGCACCTCCGCCCGGTGGCCTCGATGTCGCGGCGGCGCTCTTCGGGCGTTACCGACGAGACGTAGACGACGGCCTCGAAGTCGCGGGCGGTGAAGAACGCACGGTCGAGCGGGAGCACGCCCGAGCGGGAGATGACAGCAGCGATGGGCTTCGCCGGTTTGCCTCGTTCGAGGCGAATCTGCTCGAGCGCTTCGTCTCCGAGGCGCGACGAGGTGCCACTTGCGCGGAGGGTCGAGGCGCCGTTGATCACGACGTCGGCATTGACGCGCAGTTCACGCATAAGGCGCTGGTCGACCTTCGAGCCGATCCCCTTCTCGGTCCCTTCGACCACCACCTTGCCGTCGACGGACATGACCATATTCATGATCACGTAGGGCCGTCCTTCGGGCGGCGGTGGGAAGTCGAACGAGGTGTAGTCGGGTTTCGGCATGAGTCCCTCCCGGGTAACGGGCCATCAGAAGAAACGGCGGGCGATGTAGAGCAGGACGCTGAGCACCACCGAAACGAGGATCATGGTGGTGATGGGGACGTAGACGCGGACGTTGTCCGATTCGTAGCGAATGTCGCCCGGGAGGCGGCCGAACCACGAGAGCGCGCCGGTCATCACGAGGAGGCCGACAACGACCGCCATAGCGCCGAGCACAACGATCAGGATTCCGGCTGAACGTTCATCCATAGCGGGTTCCGTTCGTCTGCATGCGGTTATTCAGCGGGCAGGCCTTCTTCGAGGCGGCGGGCGACAAGGCGCTCGGCGGCCCGCTCGGTGGAGATTCCTTCGGCTTCGGCGATGCGAAACACCTCACGGAGAGTGTCGCCGATGCCTTCGAGGCGCTGCTTCAAATAGTCCTCGGTCCAACCGAGTTCCTCCAGCCCGAGGCCGTGCATGACGCCGCCGGCGTTAGCGACGTAGTCGGGCGCGTAGAGGATGTTGTGTTTCGCAAACAGGTCGGCGTTTTCGTCGCGGAGGAGCTGGTTGTTCGCTGAGCCACAGACCACCCGGCAGCGGAGCAACGGAATGGTTTCGGAGGACAGCACTCCGCCCAGGGCGCACGGTGCGAAGACGTCGCAGGGCGTGGTGAGCGCATCGGCGGGGTTCACGGCGGTTGCGCCAAGGTCCCGGCAGGCGGCGGTGACGGCGGCTTCGTTGATATCGGCAACGAGGAGGCGTGCGCCAGCGCGTGCGAGGTGTTCGGCGAGCCGCCGGCCGACATCCCCGACGCCCTGAACGAGCACCGTCCGCCCGGCGAGGTCGCCGGAGCCCGTGGCGTGCTCAAGGGACGCACGGATGCCGGCGAGCACACCGAGGGCCGTGGCGGGAGCCGTGCTGCCCGCACCGCCATTGGCAACCGTCTTTCCGAACACGTGGCGGGTTCGCTCGGCGATGATGTCCATGTCAGCTTCGTTCGTATTGACGTCGGGCGCGGTGAGGTAGGTGCCGCCGAGCGAGTCGACGAGCTCGGCGTAGCGGAGCAAGAGCTGCCGGCGGGCGTTGCCGTTGGGGATCGTCTCAACAGCGATGACCGCCTTGCCGCCGCCGTAGTGCATCCCGGCGGCTGCAAGCTTCCGGGTCATGGCAGACGAAAGGCGGTGGACGTCGCGGAGACCATCGGCCGGGGTTGCGTAGGCCTTCATGCGGGTGCCCCCCGCAGCCGGGCCGAGCTGCGTGGAGTGGATCCCGATGAAGATCCAGGCGAGGGCGTCGGCGTCGTAGCGAATGACCGTTTCCTTGCCGTCCCAGGCCTGCAGCAGCTCTTCGAACATGCGGATTACTCCGAAGTGTGTGGTACCAACTGTACCCCGGCCCGGCCGTGATAGCGTGGCGCCGCCGAACCATGCAGATCGAGTGGCACGCGCTTGATAGGGGCGCCTGCCGGCCTCGAAGCGTCGCGAAAGGTCAGGCAGGGGGAAGGTCGGTGGCCGGATCGAACGGGCGGTAGTAGCAGCTTTCGTTGCCGGTATGGCAGGTGGGCCCTTGCGGGCGGGCCTTTACGAGGAGGGAGTTCGCCTCACAGTTCTTGGCGATGCTGACGAGGTCGAGGTAGTTCCCGCTGGTGGCGCCCTTCTCCCAAAGCTCGCCGCGGCTTCGGCTCCAGAACGTCACGTGCCCGGTGCGGTAGGTGTGCTCGATCGACTCGCGGTTCATCCACGCAAGCACGAGGACCTCCCCCGTGTCGGCATGCTGCACGACGGCCGGGATGAGTCCCTTTTCGTCGAACCGGAGCACGTCTTCTTCTGCCATGGGAGAAGCATATCGGGACGGGCCATCGAGGCGACAGTGAAGGAGCCGGCATTGACCACGGCGGGATACTGGTAGGGCGGGCTACCGGGTGACCAGGCGCCACCAGGAGGTGCGTGATGTCACGGTATCTCGTCGTTGCCCATCAGACCGGGGGCAGCCCGCAACTTCGCCGGGAAATCGAGCGCCGGCTGCGCGACGAACCGGACGCGCATTTCGGTGTCCTGGTGCCGGCCACGCCCGTTTCCCACCTGTTCACCTGGGACGACCGCGAAACGATGGACGTAGCGGAAGGCAACCTGCGCCGAATCTCGGAGATGATCACCGAGGGTGGCGGTGTCGTCGAACGGCAGGTCGTCGGTTCGCGCGACCCAATGGACGCGCTCAGCGACGAACTGCGCGAGGGGCCCGAATACGACGGGATCATCATCAGTACGTTCCCGCAGGGCATCTCGCGGTGGCTCAAGCTGGACCTCGTGAACCAGGCGCGGAAGCGGTCGGGGCTCCCGGTGATGCACGTCGTGAGCCAACCGCAGCGCGCCGCCGGTTCGCGCCGGGCGGGAGCTCGCGAACCGGCGCTCGCGGAGGCGCGAACGAGCGAGCCAGAGCCTCCGCCTGCGCGCGCCGACCCGGACCCCTTCACGGTGGTGAGCGGCGAGGTGCAGGATCGTGGCTTCCTCGATGAGGAGGACATCGCCGGGCTCGACCTCCCGGACTTCCCATCGCTGCCGTTGCCAGCGACAGCGCGGGATGCATGGTCGCGTATCGACCGCGAGGAGAACGTCTCGAACCTGTTCCGGGTGCTGCGAACCACGCCGGCGCTGTTGGGACCGTACATCGAGATGCTCCATGCACTCTGGAACGAAAGCGGGTTGGACCCGGAGATCCGTGAGTTCGCGATCCTGCGAACGGCCGCCGTGTCGGGCAGCGAGTACCTGTGGCATACCCACGTTCGCATCGCGCGCGAACTGGGGATTAGCGATACGCGCATCGCTGCGGTGAACCGGTGGAAGTCGAGCGAGACGGCGCATTTCGACCAGCGGGAACGGGCGGTGTTCGCGTTCGTCGACGCGCTGGCGCACCCGGGCGGGGACGCGCGGAACGCGCGGGAACTGGTTTCGCGCCACCTGTCCGATGCGGCGATCATCGGGCTGGAGATGCTCGTCGGGTTCTACCGGATGACGGCGACGATCACGATCGCCGAGGACGTGAGGCCCGAATCGCGTTTCGTGGGCTGGGAGCTGTACTAGCTCGTTTTGCCGGGCGTTTCGAGGCGGACGGGGATCCCGGCGGCAGCGAGGTACTCCTTCACTTCCCGGATGGAGTAGGTCCCGAAGTGGAAGATGCTCGCGGCGAGCACTGCGTCGGCCTTGCCGGTGGTGAGTGCTTCGGCCATGTGCTCGGGGCCGCCCGCACCGCCCGACGCAATCACCGGGATAGGGACGGCTTCGCTGATGGCGCGCAGGAGCTCGATGTCGTAGCCCTTCTGGTGCCCGTCGGCGTCCATGCTGGTGACGAGCAACTCGCCGGCGCCGCGTTCGGCGCATTCGCGCGCCCACTCCACCGCGTCCATACCGGTGGGGTTCCGGCCGCCATGGGTATAGACCTCCCATTTCGCGGGCTCGCCATCGACGCGCCGGGCATCGATCGCCACCACGATGCACTGGCTCCCGAAGCGGTAGGCTCCTTCGTTGATCAGGTCGGGGGTCTGGACGGCCGAGGTATTGATGCTCACCTTGTCGGCGCCGACTTCGAGCAGGAGCTTCATGTCGAGAACCGTTCGAATTCCGCCGCCCACGGTGAGGGGGATGAACACCTGGTCGGCGACGGCTGCGACCATGTCGTAGGTGGTCGCGCGGTTTTCGGCGGAGGCGGTGATATCGAGGAAGACGAGTTCGTCGGCGCCTTCGCGGTCGTAGAGGCGCGCGAGTTCGACCGGGTCGCCGGCGTCGCGCAGTTCGACGAACGAGACGCCCTTGACGACGCGGCCCTGGTTGACATCGAAGCAGGGGATGATACGGCGAGTCAGCACAGCGTCATTGTCGAGGGCTACCGGGCCACTGTCGATTACGCGGGCAGCTTGAGTTCGCTCGAATGCCCGGGGAAGAGTCGTGCACCGGGCTGGAGCCGTGCGCGCGCTGCGTTCGCGGCGATCGCCGCCTGGCCGAAACCGGTGACGATCAGGTTCAGCGGCTCCGAGCCTTCGACGGCTGCGACGTCGCCGGCGGCATACACACCGGGGAGGTTCGTCTCCATGAAGCCATCGACGCGGATGTGGCGCGTGTCGGCCATGCTGAGCCCCCACGAGAGCACCGGGCCGAGCGCCGCTTTGAACCCGATGTTCACGAGGATTGCGTCGACCTCGAGGTCCCGCTCTTCACCTGTGCGGTTGTTGAAGATGGTCGCCCCGGTGACACAGCCGTCCTTGCCGTGTACGCGCTTCAACTCCCATGGCACGAGAATCGGGATGCCGGAGGTGCGGAGTGCAGCAAGGCTGGCTTCGTGTGCTCGGAACACGTCGCGGCGGTGGATGAGCGTGATCTCCGACGCCCAGTCCTTGAGGTTGAGGCACCAGTCGACCGCGGTGTCGCCGCCGCCGATGATGAGCAGCCGCTTCTTGCGGAGGACATTCTTGTCCTTCACGAAGTAGTAGACGCCGTTGCCCTCGAACTCGCGCATGCCGGGCCGATCGAGTTTGTTGGGGACGAAGGCGCCAACGCCAGTCGCGATGAGTACGGTGCGGCTGTAGTGCGCTTCGGTGACCGTTCCGAGCCGCCAGACCTCTTCCTCGCCGATGGTGACGCGAGTCAGCGTGTCGATGCGCTGGCCGAAGACGAAGGTTGGGTTGAACACGCTCGCCTGCTCGACGAGAAGGCGCACGAGATCCTTCGCGAGGATCTTCGGGTGGCCGGGGACGTCGTAGATGTACTTCTCGGGATAGAGAACGGCGAGCTGGCCGCCGGGCTCGGGCAGGGCATCGATGACCTTCGTTTTCATCTCCCGGAGCCCTGCATAGAAGGCTGCAAAGAGACCGGCCGGCCCTGCCCCGATCACGGTGAAGTCGTAGATATCGGGGTTGCTGTTCATGAATCCAGTGTCGCAGCCGCGGACAATCGCTCGCATCGGACGGAAGCACCCGATACGCCCGACCAGCGGTCCCGAAAGTGTGCAACTAGGAGTGAGACGAGGCCTCGGTGCGGAACTCGGCCACAGCGGTGGCAAGGTCGATCGCGCCTTCGTACAGCGCGCGGCCGACGATGGCGCCTTCGCAACCGGCGCCCGCGAGCTGGCGGAGGTGCTCGATGCTGGTGACACCCCCCGACGCGACGACGGGGACGTCGACCGCCTGCACCATTTCGCGCATCGCGTCGATGTTCGGGCCAGAGAGCGCGCCGTCGCGCGAGATATCGGTGTACATGAGCCGGGGGACGCCGCGCTCGACCATCTGGCGGGCGAGATCGAGCGCGCGAACACCGCTGCCCTGCAACCAGCCGTCGGTCATCACTTCGCCGTTACGGGCGTCGATGGAGACGACGATGCGGCCCGGGAAGCGGGCGCAAGCTTCGGCGACGAGCTCGGGCTGGCGGACGGCAGCGCTGCCCAGTTGCACGCGCCCGGCGCCGTAGGCAAGCGCAGCTTCGATGGCTTCGAGCGTGCGGATGCCACCGGAGACTTCGACCGGGATGCTGACAGCAGCGCAAATCGCGGCCATCACCTCGTGATTGACGGGCTGACCATCCTTCGCGCCGTCGAGGTCGACAACATGGATGAGCGGTGCGCCGGCCTGCTCCCACTTCCGCGCAACGCTCACGGGGTCGTCGGAGTAGCGGGTTTCGCGGTTGTAATCACCCTGCACGAGCCGCACGCAGCGGCCACCGCGCAGGTCGATTGCGGGGATCACCTGGAACGTCATGCGAGCGCGGACCTGGATTCGTGTTGAGGCATGCCCTGCCGCGCCCAGCGAAGGAAGTTCGCGTAGATTCGCAAGCCGTTGTCGCCGCTTTTCTCGGGGTGGAACTGCGTTGCGAGGACGTTGTCGCGGCCGACGACCGAGGGGAAGCGAACGCCGTACTCGGTCACTCCCAGCGCGAGGTCCTGGTCGGAGGGCGATGGGTAGAAGCTGTGTACGAAGTAGAAGGCGCTGCCGGAGGGGATGCCCTCGACGAGCGGATGTTCGCGAACCCATTCGGCGGTGTTCCAGCCCATGTGTGGGACCTTGAGACCATCGCCGGGGAAGCGAAGGATCTTGCCGGGGAAGACGCCGAGGCAATCCTGCCCACCGCCCTCTTCGGACCATTCGAACAACGCCTGGAGCCCCATGCAGACGCCAAGGAACGGGCGGCCCTGTTCGATGTAGCGAAGGATCGGCTCGATGAGACCGCGGGAGCGCAGGTTGCTCATTGTGTCGGCTGCGGCGCCGACGCCGGGCAGGATGAGCGCGATGGCGGTATCGATGTCGCCGGGGTCGGCGGAAACCACGGGCGTGGCGTCGACGTGTGCGATGGCACGAGCAACGCTTCGCAGGTTGCCCGCACCGTAGTCGACGATCACAACCGGTGCGCTCACGAAAGCCAGAATACCACGGCAACCCGTTCGGCCACGGGCAAGGCGAAGCGCGAACGGGGAGTGACAGCGCCGTACGGAAACCGGGGATGCCGCCGTATACTGCGGAGTCGGATGGAAGTAGGGAACCAGTACGAAGCGCGGCTGCGGAGCGAAGAGCTTCGTTCGCTGCTGAACTACCACAATTACCGGTACTACGTGCTCGATTCGCCCGAGATTTCGGACGCCGAGTACGACGAGCTCATGAACGAGCTCCGGGCGATAGAAGCGAAGTACCCGGAGCTGATTACCCCCGATTCGCCGACCCAGCGCGTGGGCGCTGCGCCAGTCGAGGCGTTCGGGGTGGTCGAGCACCGCGTTCCGCTGCTCAGTCTTTCGAACGCGTTCAGCGAGGAGGACCTGCTGGCGTGGCACCGGCGCGCGGCCGCGGGGCTCGGGCGCGACAACTTCGCGATCACCACCGAGCCGAAGATCGATGGCCTCGCGGTGGCGCTGGTATACGAGAACGGGAAGTTCGTGCAGGCGGCGACCCGCGGCGACGGCCGCCACGGCGAGAACATCACCGCGAACCTTCGCACGATTAAGACCGTGCCGCTATCCCTGGATGGCAAAGTGCCCGAGCGGTTCGAAGTTCGTGGCGAGGTCTACATGACCAAGAGCGGCTTCGAGGCGATGAACGCTGAGCGCGCGGACCGGGGGGAGCCCCTGTTCGCGAACCCGAGGAACGCCGCCGCAGGCGCCGTGCGGCAGCTTGACCCGCGCGTCACGGCGCAGCGGCCGCTCTCGATCTTCATCTACCAGCTGGGGTGGGTAGAGGGCGACACGGTGCCGACCAGCCACTACGAGATCCTCCAGTGGCTTTCGCAGATGGGTTTCCGCACAAACCCGGAGGCGCGCCGCCACGACGACCTCGCGTCCGCGATGGAGCGCATCAAGTGGTGGGGCGAGCAGCGTGAGCGCCTCGACTACGACATCGACGGCGTGGTCCTGAAGATCGACGACACGAGAGCGTGGGACGAACTCGGGGTGGTAGGCCGGGAGCCCCGGTGGGCAACGGCATTCAAGTTCCCGCCACAACAGCGCACGACGAAGCTGCTCGATATCCAGGTGAACGTGGGGCGCACAGGCGCGCTGAACCCGTTCGCGGTGCTCGAACCGGTCGTCGTGGGCGGGGCGACAGTGAAGCTGGCGACGCTGCACAACGAGAACGACATCCGCCGGAAGGACATCCGCATCGGCGATACGGTCATCGTGCAGCGGGCAGGGGACGTGATCCCGCAGGTCATCGGGCCCGTGGTGAGCCTGCGCGACGGGTCCGAGCGGGAGTTCCACATGCCGGAGGCGTGCCCGGCCTGTGGCACACCCGTTTCGCGCGACCCGGAAGAAGCCGTTGTGTACTGCCCGAACACGCAGTGCCCCGCGCAACAGATCCGGCTCCTCGAGCATTTCGCGAGCCGGGGCGCGATGGACATCGAAGGGCTGGGCGAGCGCATGGCGTGGACGCTCTACGAGCGGGGGCTGGTGAAGGACATCGCCGGCGTGTATGACCTCACGGTGGAGCAAGTGGCGGCGCTCGACCGGATGGGCCCGAAAAGCGCCGAGAACCTCATCCGGAGCATCGAGAAGAGCAAGGACCGGCCGCTCACGAACGTCCTCTTCGGGCTCGGCATCCGACACGTTGGATACGAAACCGCGCGACTCCTCGCCGAGCACTTCGGGTCGCTCGACGCGATATTGAACGCGAGCGTCGAGGAGCTCCAGGAGGTGGAGGGCATCGGCCCCGTGGTGGCGGCATCGATTGCGGCGTGGGCGGAGCGCCCGGAGAACCGCGAAGTCGTCGAGCGGCTGAAGGCGGCTGGCGTGAACACCGTGCAGAAGGGAGTCGAAACCACCAGCGACCTGCTGGCTGGCCTGACGATCGTGGTGACCGGGCGACTGGAGACCATGTCCCGCACGGAGGCAGAATCGAAGATCCGCGAACTCGGCGGGAAGGTGGGGAGTTCAGTCTCGAAGTCTACGAGCCTGCTGGTTGTGGGCGAAGATGCTGGATCGAAGCTCACGCGGGCCCAGCAACTCGGGGTACAAACGGTCGACGAAGCAACGTTCCGGCGATTGCTGGAAGAAGGACCATCGATACTAGAAGGCGCTTCTTCACAGGCATCCTGACCGTTTGCAAACCATCACCGAACGGTGCCCTCGCTTGCAGCCATATGGCGGATATAATGCGAACCACCCTCAGGTCGCGGTTTCCGCCGCTATTCCTGCCCCGCGGATCGACACCTTGTCGCTGTTCAGCCCCCTCGCAAATCTCCTCGGGTTTCTTTCGCATGACATTGCGATCGACCTTGGCACGGCCAACACGCTGGTGATGGTGCGCGGGCGGGGCATCGTCATCGACGAACCCTCCGTGGTGGCCATCGACCGGGTTACGAAGAAGATCCTCGCCATCGGCGCCGAAGCAAAGCGCATGGTCGGCCGAACACCCGCGAACATCATCGCGGTGCGGCCGCTGCGCGACGGCGTGATCTCGGACTTCGAAGTCACCGAGAAAATGCTGAGCTACTTCATCCGGGCGGTGCACAACCGGAGCTTCCTCGCGCAGCCGCGCGTTGTGGTGGGAATCCCGAGCGGTGTCACGGAAGTGGAGAAGCGCGCGGTCCACGATGCCGCGCTGAACGCGGGTGCACGCAGTTGCTACCTGATCGAGGAGCCGATGGCGGCGGCGATTGGCGCCGGGCTTCCGGTTATCGATGCGGCGGGCTGCATGATCGTGGACATCGGCGGCGGCACGACGGAAGTGGCAATCATCTCGCTCGGCGGCATGGTGGTGAGCACGTCGATCCGCGTGGCCGGCGACGAGATGGACCAGGACATCATCGCGTACGCGCGGCAGGTGCATAACCTGCTGATTGGCGAGCGAACCGCCGAGGAGATCAAGAAGATGGCCGGGTCGGCGGCGCCCCTCGAGCCGGAAGAGACGGTGATCCTGCGCGGGCGCGACCTGGCGACGGGGCTGCCAAAGTCCGTAGAGGTGAGCACCGTCGAGATCCGCGACGCGCTGGCGGGTTCGATCAGCGCAATCGTGGAGGCGGTGCGTTCGACGATCGAGGTGACACCGCCGGAACTCGTTTCCGACCTGATGGCGCACGGCATTGCGCTGGCAGGCGGTGGCGCGGCGCTGCGCGGGCTAGACCGCCGGCTCAGCCAGGAGACGCGGTTCCCTGTGTACGTGGCCGAAGACCCACTGCTCTGCGTTGTTCGTGGCGCGGGCGAGGTACTGGAAGAACAGGAGCTTCTCGCAAAGGTACAATCCCAATTGGCATCACGCCGACCCGGGCGATAGCATCGCCCCGAGGCTGGCTGCCAAATGGTGATCTTCTCCCGGTACTCCTGGTGGGTCGCAACCATGATCGGGCTGGCGCTGTTCCTGACCGCCGCCGGCCAGCTTGGCTTCCTTGGGCCGTTCCAGAACCTGTTTCTCCAGGCTGCTACCCCTGTCGAGAAGACGATGGACGGCGTATTCCGGCCAGTTGCGTCGTTCCTGTCGGATTTCGGTGACCTGCGTTCGCTGCAAGAGGAGAACCGCCAGCTGCGGCTCGAGAACGAGAAGCTCCAGAATCGCGTGACCGAACTCGAACTCGACGCGGCGCGCGTGCAGGAACTGGAGAAAGCGCTCGAGATCACGCAGAGCGACACGAGCCAGCAGAAGGTCGCGGCCAACGTGGTGAGCCACGACTCATCGCCGTTCACAGACGTCATCAGCATCGACCGCGGTTCGAACGCCGGGATTCAGCCGGGCATGAATGTGCTTTCGTCGCAGGGGAGCCTCATCGGCACGGTGACGAAGGTAACGCCCGACCATTCGTTCATCCGGCTCATCACCGACAGCAAGAGCAAGGTAAACGCGAAGGTTCGCGACACACAGGTCGAGGGCATTGTGAAGGGCGGGCCGAACCGCACCGTGACCTTCGACCTGGCACAGGCCGACATCAAGGTCGGCGACGTGATCGTGACGAGCGGCCTTGGCGGCAACTACCAGGCGGGCATCCCGATCGGGCGCGTCACAGAAGTGAAGGGCACGCCGCAGGACCTCTTCGCGGAAGTGACGTTAGAGCCGCTGGTTCGCCTGTCGACCGTGCAGACGGTGCTTGTGCTGACGAGCTTCGTGCCGCAACGCCTGGACCTGGACGACTAGATGCGAGAGCTGATTTACGGGGCAGCGCTCTTTGTTGCGGCCACCGCGCAGGTGACAGTGGCGCCGCTCTTCCCCATCGAAGGGGCGGTACCCGACTTCGTGCTTGTGACGCTGGTCACGCTCGCGACCTGGGCCGGGCCGCGAACGGCAATGGTGAGCCTGCCGATTGTGGCGATATTCCTCGGCTTCGCCAGCGACCGTGAGCCGGGCCTGCTGATCATCGCCTACCTGCCGCTGCTTCCGCTGAGCCTGGTGGTAGACGAGGCGAATCTCCCGTTGAACCGCTTCGGACAGGTGCTGCTCACCGGAGCGGGGACGGGGCTGTGGGCTCGGCTGGTGATGTCGGCGGGTGCTTTTGTCAGCGGCGCAGCGGTTTCGCTGTCAGGTCTCCTTTTCCTGGTGCTTGTGCCGGGGCTGTTGTTGGATATCCTGCTCCTGACTTTCGCATACTTGCCATTCCGCCTGATGGGCATGAATGCGAGGCCGATGACGCTGCAGAGGAGCACCTTTAGCGGGTGAGTTTCTTCGACGGGGACCTGCACGAATCTCCCACGCCAGTGCGCACACGCCCGCGCGGCAACCTGAACGTGCTGCGGTTTGCTGTTGTTGCGCTCTTCGGCATCCTCATCGCGCAACTCGTCAACATGCAGATTGTCAAGGGCGACGAATACGCGGAGCGTTCGCGGCAGAACCACATCACGCGGAAGGACATCCTGCCGACCCGGGGGCTCATCTACGACCGCAACGGGAATCCGCTCGTCGAAAACGTCGGCGTCTTTACGGCTGTGGTGACGCCGCTCTTCCTCCCGGATTCGCAGGAGGACCGGTACCGCATCTACCAGCACCTCGAAGACCTTATCGGCGTGCCGGCACTGGAAGTCGATGCGCTCGTGAAGGAAGCGGAGGCCGAAAACCGCGAATACATCGGCATCCCCGTGGCGAAGTACCTGACGCACCAGCAGGCGCTGATGGTCGAGGAGGCGTCGACCTACCTCCCCGGGGTGAGCGTCGAGATTAAGCCCGGGCGGAACTACATCGCGGGCGAAGCGTTCAGCCACATCCTCGGGTACGTGGGCGACCAGACGGTAGAGAACCGGCCGAAGTACGAGGCGCTTGGCTATGCGCTGAACGAGCCGGTCGGCATGGAAGGCGTCGAGGCGTGGTACGAGAGCGCGCTTCGTGGCGAGAAGGGCTACACGGCAGCCGAGCAGGACGCCCAGGGCCAGCTGATCAAGGCGCTGCAGACGAAACCGCCGGTGCCGGGGAACAGCCTCAAGCTCTCCATCGACCAGGGGCTGCAGAACTTCGTGGCCGAGTACCTGCGCGAGACGATGGCGGAATCTCAGACGGCGGCGGCGGTGGTCATGAGCCCGAAGACCGGCGAAATCTACGCGATGGTCAGCCTGCCGACGTACGACAACAACATCTTCAACCAGCCCGAGCGGAACCAGGAGGTCTACGAGGCGCTGGTGAAGGACGAGGAACGGAAGCCGCTCCTGAACCACGCACTTCTGCCGCAGACGCCAGGTTCGACGTTCAAGCTCATCACGGCCGCCGCGGCGCTGCAGGAAG
The DNA here is from genome assembly GCA_964632355.1 of uncultured Anaerolineaceae bacterium. Taxonomy (GTDB): domain Bacteria; phylum Chloroflexota; class Dehalococcoidia; order Tepidiformales; family Tepidiformaceae; genus JALOAP01. The sequence goes on from CAZWBW010000004.1 coordinate 19,058, forward strand.
GGAACATCGTCCCGGAGACCTGGCGCGAGATTCCCAGCGCGATTCTCGAGTTCAAGGGCGAGAACGGCGAGGTCTACTACTTCCGCGACTGGAAGGCGCACGGCGGCATCAA
>CAZWBW010000004.1:19179-44444 GCA_964632355.1 uncultured Anaerolineaceae bacterium
GTGGTCGTCGAACATCTACATGTACATGGCGGCCTGCGGCATCCCGCAGGAAGGCATCAAGGGGCTCGGCGCCGACCCCGAAGAATCGGCGGTCATCCTCGCGTACTACGCGCGGGCGTTCGGGCTCGGGCCGCCAACGGGCATCGACACGGGCGGTGAATTCCACGGCACGATCCCCACGCCGGAATGGCGCCGCCGCCACTACGAAGGCCCCGAGTTCAACGACAGCGACCGGGAGTGGTACTACGCGAACACCTGCTTCATGGGCATCGGGCAGGACTCGGTGACCGCGTCGCCGCTGCAGATCGCGCGGATGACCGCCGCTGTGGCGAACGGCGGCAAGCTGCTCCGGCCGCACGTGATGAAAGAGGTCATTTCGCCGGACGGCGAGGTGGTCGAAACGGCAAAGGTGGAGGCCACCGACGTCCCGGTCGACCCGGAACACCTCGCTGTGATTCGCGAAGGCATGCGCCAGTGCGTCGTCGACGGGGCCTGCAAACTCGGCGCGGTGGACGGCTGGACATCGGCCGGGAAGACGGGCACGGCGGAGTTCTTCAAGGGGAACGTGAAGCTCCAGCACGCGTGGTACACCGGCTTCGCGCCGTTCGATGACCCCGAAGTCGTGGTGACGGTCTACTACGAGACGGGCTGGGGTGGCGATAAGGCGGCCCCGGCGGCGAGCAAGATCCTCCAGTACTTCAAGGACAACGTGCAGCGGTGAGCCTGACATTCGAACGCCGAGGACCCCGCCTGCTCACAGTGAGCGATACCACCGCCCGGCGGCGGGGCATCTACCGGGGCTGGGACCGCTTCGACTATGTAATGACGTTCGCCGCCCTCGCACTGGTGGTGTACGGCCTGCTGCTCATCTGGAGTGGCTCATCGCGGGTGTACGACATCCCGGTCACCAGCTTCGGCCACCCGGTCGCGAAGCAGGCGATCTTCGCCATCCTTGGCGTGTTCGCGATGCTGGTGGTCTCGAAGATCGACTACCACGTGCTGACGCACTACTCGTGGGCGCTCTACATCATCTCCGTCCTGTCGCTGGTTGGGCTGCTGGCGTTTGGATCGACCGAGTTCGGGTCGACGCGCTGGGTCGATGTCGGTCCGGTGCAGGTCCAGCCGTCGGAGTTCGCCAAGATCTCGACCATCCTGCTGCTGGCGCGGTTCTTCGCCGAGCGGGGCGGCGACGCGAAGGACGTGCGGACGCTGCTGATTTCGCTGCTCATCGTGCTCCCGTGTGCGGGTCTGGTGTTTATTCAGCCGGACCTCGGCACGACGCTGGTGTTCGTGTCCATCTGGCTGGGCGTGGTGGTAGTCGCGGGCGTGAGCCGGAGCCACCTCATCGTGCTGGCCGCGATTGGCGTGGCCGCGCTGCCGTTCGTGTGGACCTTCGGCGTGGCGGACTACCAGGTCGAGCGAATCTCGGTCCTGGTTGACCCGGAAGAAGACCCGCTCGATGCGGGCTACAACGTCATCCAGTCGCAGATTGCGGTGGGGTCCGGGCAGCTCTTCGGAAAGGGGCTCGGGCAAGGGGAACAGACGCAGCTGCGCTACCTGAAGGTGCCCACCAAGGACTTCATCTTCAGCGTGCTCGGAGAAGAGCTCGGGTTCGTGGGGGCGCTGGTGCTCCTCGGGTTGTTCTTCCTGTTGCTCATGCGAGGGATCCGCGCGGCGCAAATCGCGGGGGACGTGTCGGGACAGCTCATCGCCGTGGGCATTGTCGTCCTGATACTGATGCAGATGTTCATCAACATCGCGGTGAACGTGAGCCTGTTCCCCGTGACGGGCATCCCCCTGCCGTTCGTGAGCCAGGGCGGTAGCTCGCTCGTGTCGCTGTTCGTCGCGCTGGGCATCCTGCAGAGCATAGTGATGCGCCACCGCGCCTACCGGCAGATCTAAGCAGCCTTCGAATCAGGGCAGTGCGGTGCGAAGCGCGTCGCGGACGGTGGCGACGGGCACGAGTTGCATGCCGTCGGTTCGCTGCGTGGAGGGCGGCACAAGGCACCGTTCGAAGCCGAGGCGGGCGAGCTCGGCGAGGCGGCGCTGTGCGTTCGGCACCGGGCGAACCGCGCCCGAAAGTGCGACTTCGCCGAGGAACGCCGTGCCCTTGGGGAGCGGCTGATCGCGGATGGCCGAGGCGAGCGCGGCCGTGACCGCGAGGTCCGCAGCGGAGTCGCGGAGGCGCAGGCCACCAGCAACGCTCGCGACAACGTCGAGGTTCGCGGCGTTGAGCCCCGCGCGGCGCGCGAGCACCGCAAGGAGCAGATGCAGGCGCGAGGTCTCGAGGCCGGCAGCAATGCGCCGTGGGGCAGATAGGAACGAGGGCACCGCAAGCGCCTGCACCTCGACGGCGAGCGGCCGCGACCCTTCGACCACGGCGGTTACAGCGCAGCCGGAGGCGCCGGGGTCGAACGCTTCGAGGAAGGCAGCGCTGGCGTTCTCGACGCTGGTGAGGCCGGTGCCGGTCATCTCGAACACGCCCACTTCGTCGGTGGCGCCGAAGCGGTTCTTCACGGCGCGGAGCACGCGCAGTGCGCCACCTTCGGCGCCTTCGAAGTAGAGCACGGCGTCGACGAGGTGCTCGAGGAGGCGGGGGCCGGCGATTTCCCCGCCCTTCGTCACGTGCCCGGTGACAACGGTGGCGATGCCGGTGCTCTTTGACCACTGGACGAGCCGCGCGCCGGCCTCGGAGAGTTGCGCCGGGCCACCGGTGCGCGTTTCGAGACCCTCGACGTAGATCGACTGGATGGAGTCGACGATGGTGACGGCGGCGCCCATCCCCTCGGCCGCGGCGAGCGCCGAATCGAGGTTCGTTTCAGGGACCAGTGTTACGGCGGCGGATTCGAGGCCGAGCCGGGTAGCGCGCATCCGCACCTGCCGCGGAGATTCTTCGCCGCACACGTAGGCGACTGCGTGGTTCCGGCCGGCGAGGCGGGCGGCGGCCTGCAGCATCAGGGTGGACTTTCCGATGCCGGGATCGCCGCCGACGAGGACGAGCGAACCAGGGACGAGTCCGCCGCCCAGCACCCTGTCGAGTTCCGGGATTTCGGTTCGCAGGCGTCCGTGCTGGTCGTCGGGGACGGCCGAAAGGGCGACCGTTTCGGCGGGATTTGCTGCGGCTCGCGCGCGTACGGAAGGCGTCGACTTCGCCTGCTCGTATTGCTGGAGTGTGTTCCATTCACGGCACTGGCGGCACTGGCCCGAATACCCGGGCGTTTCCCAGCCGCACGAGGAGCAACGGTAACCACGGGTAACGCGCGCCATCGGCCGGATCCTACGTGGCGGCGGTTACAGGCGCACGGCTCAGTGCGAGAATCTCCGGAAGGAGGTCGTTCCCATGTCGCTAAACATGACACGAGACGAGCGCGAGCGTTTCCTCGCTGACGTTCACATCGGCGTGCTGACGGTGGCGGAGGAGGACGGGCGGGGCCCGCTTGCAGTGCCGGTCTGGTACGCCTACGAACCGGGGGGCGAAATTCGGTTCGTCACCGGCAGGGAATCGCGGAAAGCCAAGGCGCTGCGAAAGGCGGGACGCGCGAGCTTTCTCGTGCAGCGCGAAGAAGTGCCGTACGCGTACGTCACAGTCGAAGGTCCCGTGACAATCGAGGAGCCCGATTTCGAGCGCGACGTGCGGCAGGTCGCAATTCGCTACCTGGGCGAGGCGGGCGCCGAAGCCTACCTCGCGGGGAACACCGAGGTAAGCGGAAGCGTGGTGGTTCGGCTGCAGCCCGAGCGGTGGCTCACCGTCGACTACGGGAAGCAACGTCCGCGCCGGTAGGGCCCTTGCCAGCAGGTCCGGAGTGACCTGCCGCGTCGTGATTCCGTAGGATGCGTCGCGATGAGCGACCAGGCATCCCTGGATTTCACAGCGGGCTGGTTCGCCGTGTGCGGCCTGCTGTGTGCGGCGGCGCTCTTCGGACCTGAATCCTGGTTTCGCCACGTACCTTCGCGCCCCGTGCATCGAGCCGGGGCGCTCTTCGTTGTGGCGCTTGTCCTGCGGCTCGTCCCAGCGGCGGCATTGCAGTTGCCCGAGGACGCGCTCATCTGGTTCGACATGGACTCGTACCGGCTCGTGGGCGACCTCGTCCGCGCGGGTGAGGACGTCTATTCGCGACCAGACCGGTATCCGTACTTGCCGTTCCAGATGCACTGGATGGCTGCGGCGGGGTGGCTGGGTGACGCGGGAGTCGTCCCGTTCCTGCTGGTGGCGAAGTTCCCGCAACTGGTGGCCGACGCGGCCATCGCGTGCGTGGTCGCAGCATGGCCGGGATGGACTGCTGCCCAGCGGCTGCGTGGCGGGCTCGTCTATGCCCTGAACCCGATGACGCCGATCACGGCAGCGATTCACGGGCAGTTCGACAGCGTCCCGACGTTCTTCCTGTTGCTCGCAGTGTTCTCCCTGCGGCACGAACCGGCCGGCGATCGCCGCGCTGCGTTGGCGGGGCTGGCGGTCGGTTTCGCGGTGCTTTCGAAGACATGGCCGGTGTTCACGGTGCCGCTGTTGCTGTGGCACGCCGGGAACTGGAGAGAGCGAGCCGTGTTCCTCGGGGCGGCGGGAGCACCAGCGGTGGTCTCGCTTGGCGTGTACTGGGTGGTATTCGCCGAGACCCCGTACCACGTGGTCGACACCATCAAGGGGTATAGCGGCGTGCCGGGTGCGTGGGGGTATCGCCTGGCGCTCACGCACCTCGGGAATGCCGACGTCCCGGGCGCCTACTGGCTGCGGGACCAGTTACATGAGGTCGACACCGCGGTGCTCGCCGGTTCGGTGGTAATCGCGACGCTTTTGGTGCTACGCCGACCGTTGGAGACCGGCGTGGCCGTGGTCATCCTCGCGTTCTACGCAGCGGCGCACGGCTGGGGCTTCCACTACCTGGTGTGGGCTGTCCCGTTTGTGCTCGTCGGGCTACCCCGGTTCGCGACGGCGGCTTACCTCGGCATCGGAACCGTCACGCTGTGGGCGGTGTTCTATGGGTACGGTGGCGTCGGCCGCCAGATGTACGAGTGGTTCGACCCCGACTCGGCGTTCATACGGTATAGCTGGGCGGTCGGGCTGCCGATGTGGGTGCTGGTCATCGTTCTCGCGGTGCTTGGCGCTGCGACACCATGGTTCGCGCGCGAGGGCTGGTTGGCACGACTGCGCCCCGGGCGCGGAGGCGTCGCGGGCGAGGGTGCGCCGGGCGGCTAGTTCGCCTCAGTAGCACGTTCGAGGAAGGGCTTGACCTGTGCGGCGAGCGCACGGTGCTCGGGGCGCTGGAGCAGCGGGTCGCGCGCGAGGATGTCACCGGCGATCGCCCGTGCCTTCAGCAGGAGGTCCCGGTCGGTGAGGCGCGCGACGCGGAGCATGGAGTTGGCGCCGCTCTGGACGCGGCCCCATGCCTCACCCTCACCGCGCATCTGCAGGTCGACTTCAGCGAGCTTGAAGCCGTCGGTGGTTTCGACCATTGCCTGCAGGCGCTCGGTCGCTTCGGGGCCCGGCTCATCTTCGGTACTGAACAGCATGCAGTAACTCTGTTTCGACGAGCGCCCCACACGGCCGCGGAACTGGTGCAGCTGGCTCAGGCCGAAGCGCTCGGCGCCTTCGATGACGATGACGGTCGCGTTGGCCACGTCGATGCCCACTTCGATAACGCTCGTGGATACGAGGACATCGGCTTCGTGGCGGGCGAAGCGCTCCATTACCTCGTCTTTGTGGCGACCGGCCATGCGGCCGTGCAGGAGCTCGAGGCGGTACTGCCGGAGCGGGCCGGTGCGCAGACGTTCGAACTCCTCCTCCGCGGAGCGAACGTCAAGCGCCTCGGACTCTTCGACGAGGGGGCAGATGACGTAGGCCTGTTCGCCAGCATCGAGCCGCTGCCGCAGGAACTCGTACGCCTCTTCGCGTTCGTGGGGCTGCACCCACATGGTTCGAACCGGCCTACGCCCGGGCGGGAGTTCGTCGATGGTCGAAACTTCGAGGTCGCCGTAGACCGTGAGTGCGAGCGTGCGGGGAATGGGCGTCGCGGTCATCACGAGCAGATGCGGGTTCGGCCCCTTTTGCCGGAGTTTCGCGCGCTGCATGACGCCGAAGCGGTGTTGTTCGTCGACCACCGCAAGGCCCAGCCGGGGCATCTGTACATCGTCTTCGAGCAGCGCGTGCGTGCCGATGACGATGTCGGCGCCGCCGTTCGCCGCATCGGACCGGATCTGCTCTTTCTGCTGTGGCGTGAGCGAACCGGTGAGCAACAGCGCACGGAGCGGCCGGCCGAGCCACGAGGGCGCGAACATGCCCTGCAGCGCGCTGAGTTCGCCACCGCCGAGGAGGCGAGAGAGCGAGCGGTAGTGTTGCTCGGCAAGGATTTCCGTGGGCGCCATGAGCGCGGCCTGGTAGCCAGACCGGACCGCGGCCAGCATCGCAGCGAACGCCACGACCGTCTTGCCCGAGCCGACGTCGCCCTGGAGGAGCCGGAGCATCGGCTGCGGTCCGCGAATGTCGTGGAGGATGTCTTCGAGCGCGTTGCGCTGGGCGCGGGTGAGTTCGAACGGGAGCGAACCGAGGAGTTCCTGCTTTATGTCGCCGAGTTCGAGGCGCGGGGCGTCGGCGCCCTGCTGCCATTCGGAGCGCCGGATGAGCACGGCAGCCTGGATCGCGAGGAATTCGCGCAGAGCCATGCTGCGGCGGGCGGCCTCGGCGTCGTCGCGGCTGTCCGGGTAATGGAGCTGGCGGATGACCTGTCCGAGCGGCGCGAGGCGCTCCCGTTCGCGAACCCAGGCGGGAGCCGGGTCGGGGACGACATCGGCGAGGGCGTCGACCGCGGCTTTGACGGCGCGGCGGATGGTTCGCTGGCCGAGGCCCTGGGTCGCGGGGTAGACCGGGACGAGGCGGCCAGTGTGCATCAGCTCCGCGTCGGCCGGCTCGATCTCCGGGTTCTCCATCTGGAGCCGGCCCCGGAATGCGCGAACCTTGCCCGAAACCACCACGTCCTGCCCCGCTTCGAGCTGCCGCGCGAGGTAGGGCATGTTGAACCAGACGACCTTCAGCGAGCCGGTCCGGTCCTGGAGCAGGGCTTCGGTGCCGCGAACCCGGCGGCCGAAACGCATCTCTCGAACCGAGAAGATGGTCGCCACCACGGTCTGTGGCTGGGACGAGGGCTGGAGGTTCGCGATGGGCCGGAGGTCGCTGAAGTCGTTGTAGCGCCGCGGGAAGTAGAACACCGCATCGCCCGCCGTTGTTACACCGAGCTTCTCAAAGCGCGCAGAGCCTGCTTTCCCAAGGCCGGGGAGGTGCGAGAGCGGCGAATCAACAGCGAGACGCGAACCGGTGGTGGCGGAAGGGCGGGCGGGGCGTTCGACTACGGAGGGTGCGCTGGGGCGCCGGGTGGCCGCGCGAGCCGGGGTGCGCTGGGCGGCGCGTTGCGGCGTGGGTGCCGGGGTCAGCTGCGGACCGGAGAGTGCGCGAATTGTTCGGTGCAGCCAGGCGCGGCGCTCCTCCTCGCTGAGCGAGCGATAGCCACCCGACGGCAGCTCGCGAACCATCCTGCTGAGCGCCGGGGCGAGCAGCCCGTCCTCGGCCATCTGGATCAGCATGCGGTCGAGCCCGCCGATCACGGCCTGGTTGGTGCAGCCTCGTTCGAGCTCCAGTTCGAACACGCGCCGCAGCCGGCCGGGGTCCGGTGCCTGCATGGTCACTCCCTGCGCTCGATGGCGATGCCGAGGACGTTCGGGCCGGCGTGTACGCCGACGACCGGTCCCACCTGCCCGAGCAGCAGCTCGGCGCCGGGCAACGCCGGGCGGAGGCGTTCGAGCAGGGCTTCGGCCTCGTCGCGGTTGCCGCCACTACCAACGAACGCTCGCTTCACGTCGCCCTCGGTCGCCAGCTGAACGAGCCGTTCGATGGCGCGGCTGCGGGTTCGAACGCGTTCGAGCGGCGCGACTTCGCCGTCCTCGACGTGGAGGATGGGCTTGATGCTCAGGAGCGAGCCGAGCAGCGAGCGAGCGCGCCCGATTCGCCCGCCCCGGCGAAGGTACTCGAGGGTGTCGACCATCGCGATGACCTGCACGCGTTCAAGGGTACGCCGTGCGGCATCGGCAACCTCCTCGAGGCTGGCGCCCTGCTGCGCGACACGTGCAGCTTCGAGCGCCACCGCACCGAGCCCGAGGCTGACCGTGCGCGAGTCGACCAGTTCGATGCGGCCCTCGCCGTTCACCTGCTCCCGGGCGATGGTGGCGGAATTGAGGGTGCCCGAAAGGCGCGCGGAGATGTGGACGGAAACGATCTCCGCATCGGGGCCGAGGGACTTGTACACCTGCCGGAATCGCTCGACGGAGGGCTGGCTGGTTCGCGGGAGCCCCGAAAACGCGGCGAGCTTCTCGTAGAACTCGTCCGCGGTGATGTCCACGCCGTCGAGAAAGGCTTCGTCGCTGAAGGAGACGGTAAGCGGCACCACGGTAATGCCGTGCTTGGCGATGAGTTCGGCCGGCAAGTCACAGGTGGAGTCGGTGACGACGTGGACGGGCATAAATGATCATCCGAGTAGGCGAACTCAATGTTACGCCGGGTACACGTTAGAATGGCCGGGTGCGTGCGGTAAAGCTTGCCCCATCCATTCTCACTGCCGATTTCGGACGGCTCGCCGATGAAGCGCGCGCGGCGGAAGAGGGCGGCGCTGACTACCTCCACCTCGACATCATGGACGGGCGCTTCGTCCCGAACATCACATTCGGCCCGCTCGTAGTCGAGGCGATTCGGAAAGCGACGACCCTTCCGCTCGATATCCACCTCATGATTGTCGAGCCGGAGAAGCACATCGCCGCGTTCGCCGATTACGCGGACATCATCAACGTTCACATCGAGGTGGCGCCGCACATCAACCGGGTGCTCGACTCGATCCGCAAGCTGGGTCCGAAGTGCGGGGTCTGCATCAACCCGGGAACGCCGGTGGCGGCGATCGAAGAGTCGCTGCCGGATGTCGACCAGGTGATGGTGATGACGATCAACCCGGGATGGGGTGGCCAGAAGATGATCGAACGGCAGCTCGACAAGGTCGCGCGCATTCGCCGGATGATCGACGAGGGCGGCTACCGGGCGCAGATCGAGATCGACGGCGGAGTGAAGGTTTCGAACGCCGTTGACTGCGCGAAAGCGGGCGCTGATGTGCTGGTGTGCGGGAGCTCCGTCTACAACGCCGAGGCAAGCCCCGTGGAGAACCTGGCGGCCCTGCGAGCGGCGCTGACACAGTAACCGCAGACGAAACGGCGTTTCAGGCGGCCCCGCCGAAGCGAGTGGCGATGTCCTTGAGCTGGCCGATGTGGTCGATGTCATGGATGCGGAGGAACAGCAGCCACTCGCGCCAGTTCAGGTCGCCGAACCACGCGTGGGGCACCTTCACGTCGAGGTTCTCGTCGCCCTTCGCGCGGAGCACGCGCTCCAGCAGCTGCTCGCGGCGTTCGTTGAACAGCCGGTAGTACGACGGGCCGTCGGGCAGGTCGTATTTCGTCGCTGCGTCGATGAGGTCGGAGATCGCCGCCGGCGCGGTCCGCGACTCCAGCATCCCTTCGATCGCGCGGGCGACCCTGTCGCTGGTCGTGACGATGTGGTCCCAGACCTGCGCAGCGGACCAACCACCGCCCGGGGGCTCGTCCCTGAATCGATCGGCGGGGACGGCGGTCGCGAGCTCGGCAAGTGGAGATGCGTCGCTGCGAATCTTTTCGACCAGCTGGGGCAGCGTGAGCTTCGCAGCCTGGGCGACCAGGTAGGAGCGAATTCGTTCGGCTTCGGCGGGCGGCGTAGTCATCCCGGACCTCCCTGGCTCTGGCGAAGCTGGAGCGATGCTACGCCCGAACGGGCTACCGCAGAACCTCTTCGCTGCGAAGGATACGGACGTAGGTCTGGTTGTTGAGTGCTCCACGACGCGTGGCGATAGCGGCGAGCGTTTCTTCCACGGTGTGACCAAGCGCGCGAAGGATGAGGCCGGTCACCAGTCCGCTCCGGTTGAGCCCCTGCTGGCACATCACGAAGAGCCGCGCGGGCGGGTGCGGAGGATGGGGCCAGGTCGCTTTGTGCGGCTCGCCGCGGAGCACCGATGCGATCGAGTTCGCGAGACCGCGAAGCGCGTGGATGTTTGCGGGCTCGGTTTCGCTGTCGGTGAAGATCTCGGGGAGCCAGAGGCCGGCAGCTTCGCGGAACGGATCTGGCATGTCGCCGGCGACGTCGATAATCCAGGCGTCGCGGAGGCGATCCAGCTCGAGCGGTTCGCCGTGGAGCGCGTTGGCACCGCCCATCCAGAGCTCGGTCGGAACGTCCAACCTGGGCGCGACGGGAATGCGCGAGGCGCGCGGTTCGTACGTCTGGCGGAGTTCGTAGAGCACAACCGAAGTCTACCGGCCGAACGGCCTGCGAGCCCGGAATTTCGACCCGGGAAAAAGTTCGCGAGATCGGGCGAATCCCGGGCACTTTTGGGCGACCGGCGGCGTCTGTAAGAACGGGACCTGGCCGGCCGAGTATCTCGCGCAATTTCATTCAATGTAGGGATTCTTCCGGCCGGGTAGGGTCATCGGACCTCCCAGGCGGTAGAGTGCGGAGGCACGCCGAGCGGGGATACGGCGTGTTCCCTGGAATCCGAACAACGCCGGTTCGTCGCGCCCACGAGCCGCCGGGTCATACGTGCGCCGTGGGAGCCGGCGCCAGCATGTGCGAGGAGCGAAATTGTCGGCTATGGGCAGGGAAGCGGAAGTGGGTGAGGAGGAGCAGGTTATCGGCGCGAACTGGCCGCGGCCCGTTCGCGAAGCGGCGCCGACAACGGAACCGAAACGAACACCTGGTGGCCGCCGGAAGCGCATGCCATACGTGCCGGCGCTCGATGGACTGCGTGCGGTTGCGGTGGCCGCGGTACTGCTGTTCCACGGGACAGGCTGGTTGCCCGGCGGCTTCCTCGGCGTCGAGGTGTTCTTCGTACTCAGCGGATACCTGATTACATCGCTGCTGCTGGGCGAGTGGCGCGCGACCGGGCAGGTTGACCTGCGGGCGTTCTGGATTCGGCGGGCGCGGCGGCTGTTGCCAGCGCTCGGGGGCGTTGTGGTCGCAACGCTCGCCTATGCGCTGGTGTTCCTGCCGGAGGAGGTCGGCCGGTTGCGGACCGATGCGCTAGCAGCCGCCGGCTACGTGATGAACTGGCACCTGGTGCTCAGTGACCAGCCGTACTTCCAGGCGATGGGGCGGCCATCGATGCTGCAGCACCTGTGGTCGCTCGCGGTCGAGGAGCAGTTCTACCTGCTGTGGCCGCCGCTCTTCGTGGTGCTTATCGGTGCGCTGACGCGGCGCCGGGTGGCGCTGGTGGTCGCGGGGGTAGCATGCGCCTCGGCGATGCTGGCCGCGCTGCTGTACGACCCGGCGTCCGATAACTCCCGGCTGTACTACGCGACCGACACGCGTGCGGCGGGACCGCTGATTGGCGCGGCGCTCGCGATGGTGTGGATGCCGTGGCGCCGCCGCGGCGTCATCCGCCAGGGTGAGTCCGCAGTGTTGGATGTCACGGGGTTCGCAGCGCTGGCCATCCTCGGCGTCTGCTGCCTGTGGCTCGACGAAGCGAACCGGCTGCTCTACCGGGGCGGGCTGGCGTTCGCCGCGGTCACCACGGCGGTGGCCATCGCCGTGGCAGTGCATCCGGGTGCGGGCACGTTCCCTGCGCTCCTTTCGGCGAAGCCATTGCGGTGGGCGGGCACCCGTTCGTACGCGCTGTACCTGTGGCACTGGCCGGTCTTCGTGGTCACGCAGCCGGGCGCCGACGTACCGCTCGACGGGCTCCAACTCTTCGCCCTGCGGCTCGCCGTGACCGCGGCGCTGGCGGAGGTTTCGTACCGGTTCGTCGAGCACCCCTTCCGAACGGCCAACGTGCGGGAGGTGCTGCATGCGCTGCGGCACGCCGACGGGACCCGGGGCTGGCGAATTCGCGCAGCCACCTTCGGAGCGACAATGGCGGTCCTGTTCGTGGTGGTCTGGGCGGTGACCACCACACCGCCGGGTGCGCCGCACTACCTGGCCGAGGCGTCGGTCCACGAGGTCATTCCTTCGCAGAACGAACCGGGGGTACCGGGAGAGCCAACTCCTTCGGAGACGGCCGCCAGCGCAACACCGACGGAGGGCGCCGATACCCCGGTGGCAACGCCCACACTCAGCCCGGCGGTCGATGCGACAACAGCGCCAACCACGGCACCCTTGCCCGCCGACGCGCCCATCCTCGCGATTGGCGATTCGGTGATGGTAACCGCAGCACAGGAGATGGGCCGCGTGGGTACCGTGGAGGTGGATGCAGAGGTCGGCCGGCAGAACCGGGAGGTGATCGAGATCCTCCGGGAGCGCCGAGCGAGGGGACAGCTGCCGGGAGTGGTGGTGCTCCACACGGGCAACAATGGGCCGCTCACCGCGGGGCAACTCGACGAGATGCTGCAACTGCTCGCCGGCGTCGAACGGGTGGTGCTGGTGACAGTGCGGGTACCACGGCCGTGGGAGGCGGGGAACAACAGCCTCATCCGGGCGGCCGAGGAACGATACGACAACGTGCGAGTGGCCGACTGGTACGGAGCGAGCGCCGGGCGGTACGAACTGTTCTGGGACGACGGTATCCATCCGCGCCCGGAAGGCGCCGTCGAATACGCGAACCTCATCGCCGCGGCGCTCGCCGCTCCGTGATTCGTGCCTACGCGGAGTCCATCAGCCGATGGGCACGTTCGATCAGCTTCGGGACCCGGAACTCGAACTCGGCAGCGCCAGGGTTCGACGCCGTGCCCTGCACGTAGCCGACGTAGAGGCCTTCGAGAATGATCGCCATCTTCCAGAGGGCCATGACGTGGTAAAACGCGAAGTCCTTCATTTCGCGGCCGGTCTTCTCGGCGTAGCGCTCAGCCAGTTCGTCGCGCGTGGGGAAGCCCGGAAGGGCCGTGAGCGGTAGTGGTTCGCCTTCGTCGACGACGTCGGGCTTGCCCCAGGTGTGCATGAGCCAGCCGAGGTCGGCAAGCGGGTCGCCGATGGTGGCCATCTCCCAGTCGAAGATGGCGATTAGGCGTGCGGGGGCGTCGGTGGCGAACATGACGTTGTCGAGCTTGTAGTCGCCGTGGACAACGGTCGGCGGGCCGCTCTCAGGCTTCCGGGCACGGAGCCAGTCGCCAATTTCGTCCAGGCGGGGCAGATCGCGAACCTTCCCCACGGAGAGGTCGGCCTGGGACTGCCAGCGCTTGAGCTGGCGGTCGAGGAAGCCTTCGGGCTTGCCCTGGAGCCCGATTGCCTCCCAGTCGACGCTATGTAGTTCCGCGAGGGCGTCGACCATTTCGAACCCGATGCGACGGCGTTCCTCCTCGGTGTCGAGCGCCGCGGGGATTTCGGTGCGGATCACCACACCGTCCATGCGCTCCATGAGATAGAAGGGGGCGCCGATAACCGAGGTGTCTTCGCACAAGAGAACGGGCCGGGGCACCCGTGCCGGTGTCTTCGAAAGGGCGCTCAGGTAGCGGTACTCGCGAACAACATCGTGGGCGGTGGGCAGCAACGGACCGCGCGGCGGGCGCCGGAGCACATACCGCTGGCCGGCGCGGTGGACGAACCAGGTTTCGTTCGAAAAACCGGCGATGTGCTTCTCGACCGTCGTTTCGCCGGTGCCGGGGAGGTGCGCGTCGAGGTAGGCGCCGAGGCGCTCGGGGTCGACGACTTCGCGCAGTTCGGCGTCAGAACTCATGGAGGATCCTTTCGTGGAGCAGATTCGTCCCCGGCCCGGGTGCCGCCAGGCCGGGGACGGTGGGAGGGATCAGCGATTGCGGAGCCGCGGGTCGAGGACGTCGCGGAGGGCGTCGCCCAGCAGGTTGAACCCGAAGACCGCAAGGCTGATTGCTAGAGCAGGCGGCCAGAAAAGGTGCGGGTTGGTGGTCCACCAGCCGCGCCAGTCGGCGAGGTCACGTCCCCACGAGGCAGTGGGCGGTGGCGTGCCGAGGCCGAGGAAGGAGAGCGACGCCTCGATGATGATGGCGTTCCCGAGGCCCACGGTGACGAGCACGATGATGGGCGCCGTCACGTTCGGCAGGATATGCCGGAACATGATCCGGAGGTCGCTACAGCCGAGGGTGCGAGCGGCGTCGACATACATCTCTTCGCGGGCGACGAGAACGGAACTGCGCACCACGCGAGTGGTCCCGGGGATGATGATGACGCCGATGGCCGCCATGACGTTGGTTGTGGATTGACCGAGCGTGGAAACAATCGCGAGCGCGAGCACCAGCGCGGGGAAGGCGAGCAGCGAGTCCATCACGCGCTGGATGATGAAGTCGGTCTTGCCGCCGAAGTAGCCGGAGATGAGCGCGAGAATGGTGCCCGCGATGGTGCCGATGGACAGCGAAACGATGCCGACCCAGAGCGAGATGCGCGCGCCGTAGAGGATGCGGCTGAACACGTCGCGGCCGAAGCGGTCGGTGCCGAAGATGTGCTCGCCGGAGGGGCCGGCGAGGATGGCCGCGGAGTTCCGGTCCGGGTCGTGCGTGGCGAGCAGGGGAGCCAGGAGCGCCATCAGGACCAGGATGAGCACCAGGATCCCGCCGGCGGCGCCCAGCGGCTTGGACCGGGCGAACCGAACCAGCGCCCGGATAATTCGCCGTGGCCCGCTGGTGGTGGCCGGCGGTACGTAATGCGTCTGCAGAGCAACGGACTGTTCGGACATTACGAGTACCGGATCCTCGGGTCGAGCCAGGCATAGGAGAGGTCGACCAGGAGATTCACGACGACGTAGGCGAAGGCGAGGAAGACGACCACGCCCTGGACCATGGGGTAATCGCGCAGGTTGACGGATTCGACCATGAGCCGGCCGAGCCCGGGGAGCGCGAAGATTTGCTCGATGATGATGGTCCCGCCCAGGAGCACGCCGAGCTGAAGACCGATAACGGTGAGCACCGGGATGAGCGCGTTTCGGAGCGCATGGCGCTGGACGATGACGTGCCCGGCGACGCCCTTTGCGCGGGCGGTGCGGATGTAGTCCTGGCGCAGTACTTCGAGGAGCTGCGAGCGGATCATGCGCGTCACAGAGCCCGCGAGCCCAAGCCCCAGCGCAATGGCGGGCAACACCATCTGGCCGAGGTTGTCGATGGGGTTATCGGTGAACCCTGTGTACCGCAGGGGCGGGATCCAGCCGAACCAGATGGCCGGGAGGGTAATCATGAGCGAGCCCATGACAAAGCTGGGAATTGCGAGGCCGGCCATGCTCAGGACGCGGGAGATGTAATCGACGATCGAGTCCTGTTTGACCGCCGATATGATCCCGGCAGGGAACGAGATCAACAGGGAGACGGCGAGCGCGACCACGGTCAGTTCGAATGTGACCGGGATGCGGCGAAGGATTTCGTCGAGCACAGGCCGGTCGGCGCTGCGGAAGGATTCACCGAGGTCGAGAGTGAGCAACCCCCCGACCCATCGCAGGTACTGAGTCACGAGCGGGTCGTCGAGATTGTGCTCTTCTCGGAACGCGGCGACGGCTTCGGGCGTCGCGTTCTCGCCGAGCGTCGTCCGGGCGAGGTCGCCGGGGAGGACACGCATCGCGAAGAACGTCACGAGTGTGACGCCCAACAGCACGGGGATGACCATCAAGAGACGCTGCACCACGTAGCGAGTCACAGGCAGCTCCAGGAATCAGTCGAAGGCGGCAGGGGCGAGAGGGCTTCGCCCCTGCCGCACGCTGTGGGCGTAACTTAGGCCTTGACCCAGGCGTCGTAGAGTTCGCTCGAGCGGTCGAACACGAGCCAGGGCTGGTAGCCAACGATCCGCTGGTTGACCAGGCTGTGATAGATGGGGTCGGCGAGCCAGGCGGTCGGCACCTCTTCGAGGAGCACCTCCTGGATCTCCATGATGAGGTTCCTCCGTTCCTCGTCATCGAACGTAGCCCGCTGCTGGTCGAGCATGCGGTCGAGATCGGGGTTGGAGTAACCGTTGACGTTCCGGGGCTGACCCGTGTAGTGCGGCCCGTAGATGTGCTCGTCGATCTCCTGCGAGCCGCCGTTCACGTAGACCATGCAGTCGAAGTTGCCTTCAGCGCGCTTGGCCTGGAGGCCCGCCATGTCGGTGATGCCGAGTTCGAGCTCGACGCCGTACTGCGCGAGCTGGTCCTTCAGGGCCAGTGCGCCAGCGTTGTAGGTTGCGTGGGCAGCCGCGGTGACGGTCGCGCACTGGAGCGTGACACCATCGGGGAAGCCGGCGGCTTCCATGAGCGCCTTCGCTTCCTTGATGTCCTCATCCTTGTCGGCGCGGTAGCCGGGCCGCTGCAGAAGGTCGTCCTGCGGGATCGCGTACTTCGAGAAGCCCCAGGTGACAGGACCGCTCGGCCGGCCGCCGGTGCTGTGGACGATCTTCTGGTAGAGGTCGCGGTCGATGAGGAGGTTCATCGCCTGCCGCATCCGCTTGTCCCGGAAGACCGGGTTCGATTCGCGGCAGTTCATGATGAACATGTTCCAGTGGTGCGAGGCGTGCTCGATGTCGAGCAGGTTCGGGTTCGCCGACAGGATCGCCTGGATGCGGGACGCGTCGGTACCCGAAGCGACGAAGTCGAGCTCGTTCGCAATGATGGCCGCGTCGATGGTCGAGCTGTCGGGGATGATGCGGAAGTCCAGCTCGTCCGGGTAGGGCCGCTCCGGATCGTGATGGTGCGGGTTGCGCTTGAGCTGCGTCGAGACGTCCTTCTGGCGCGCCGCGATCACGTACGGGCCCGAGCCGAGCACTTCCTGGAAGCGGCTTCCCTTCTGTTCGACGAACTTCTGCGAAAGGATGAACATCCACCCGGTCGCGGTGAAGCTGACGAAGGGCGAGAAGGGCTCCGAGAGCTTGAAGGTGATCGTGCGGTCGTCGGGCGTTTCGATGCTGGCCAGCGGCCCGACCTTGGTGCTGTGCGGGGAGCCCGTCTCCGGGTTGGCGATGCGCTCATAGGTGAACTTCACGTCCTGCGAGGTGAGCGGCGAGCCATCGGAGAACTTGGTGTCGGGCTTCAGCTTGTAGGTATAGGTGACCTCGTCGACCTGTTCCGGCAGGCCTTCGGCGAGGTCGGGCAGGATGTTTTCGATGGTGGCGTCCCAGCGGAGCAGCTTCGAGTAGACGTGGGGGCCCAGGTTCATGAGCCACGTCGTCTCGAGGGCCGGGTCGAAGTGGTCGGCGTCGGCGGTGTGCGCGTAGGTGATGCGGCCGCCGCGCTGGGCCGTGCCCTGGTCGGCGGTCGGGGTGCCGCGGACACCGGCGCCTTCGAAACCGCCGCCGGAATCGCCGTTGTCGTCGTCGCCGCCACCGCAGCCAACGAGCGCCATGGCGCCGAGGCCGGTGCCGGCCATGCCGGTGGTCATGAGGAAGCGCCTGCGGTCCATCGCGCGGCGCGCCCTTCGAGTCCAGTAGTTCTCCCTCATCTCACTCCCTCCCAAACGGGGCTTGCACCGCGCGCGGGCCGCCCTCCCGCGCGCGCGAGCTTGTGTTGACCGTGCAGGGCGAGTTGCCCGTTACGCGGTGAAGTCCCAGGTCTCGCCGGCGCGATAGCGCTGGAGCGCGCGGCGAGCCACAACCATGCGGTGAACCTCATCGGGACCATCAGCGATGCGCAGAATGCGTGCGGCCTTGTACATGGCCTGCAGCGGCGTATCGGTGGTGACGCCCATGGCGCCGTACACCTGGATGGCGCGATCGATCACCTCGCAGGTGACGTTCACGACGAAGAACTTGATCAGCGAGACCTCGACCCGCGCCTCGTCGCCCGTATCGATCTTCTGGGCGGCGTGCATGGTGAGGAGGCGGGCCGCCTGGATGCCGGCAAGCGAGTCGGCAATCCAGTTCTGAACGGTCTGCTTCTCGGCCAGGGTGCTGCCGAAGGCCTCGCGGGTGAGCGCGCGCTGGCACATCAGGTCGAAGGCGCGCTGGGCCTGGCCGAGCGCACGCATGCAGTGGTGGATGCGGCCGGGGCCAAGGCGCTTCTGCGAGATGCGGAAGCCGGCGCCCTCGGGTCCAAGCAGGTTCGTGACTGGCACGCGGACGTTGTCGTAGAGGATGACGGGGTGGTTCGAGTTCTCCTCGCCCCAGACCTCAGGCCGGCGTTCGATGATGAAGCCCGGGGTATCGGTCGGGACGATGATCTGGCTGAAGGCCTGGTGCGGCGGCGCGTCGGGGTTCGTGCGAGCCATGACGATGGCGAAGGACGCGCCAATCGCGCCGGAGCTGAACCACTTGCGGCCGTTGATGACCCACTCGTCGCCTTCGCGGACAGCGGTGGTCTGGAGACCGGTCGGGTCGGCACCCGAGACGGCGGGCTCGGTCATCGAGAAGCAGGAGCGGATGTCGCCGTTGACCAGCGGCTTGAGCCACTTCTCCTTCTGCTCCTCGGTGCCGAACTGGTGGAGGATCTCGGCGTTACCGGAGTCGGGCGCCTGGGAACCGAACGCGCGGGGTGCGACCGAGCTGCGGCCGATGATTTCGTTGATGTAGGCGTACTGGAGGAAGCCGATGCCCATGCCGCCGGCCTCCTTGGGGAGATGGGGCGCCCAGTAGCCCATCTCCTTCACCTTTGCCTGGAGGTCCTTCATCAGGGCCTCGGCCTCGTCTCCACCCTTTTCGAGCAGCCGCTCGTTCGGGTAGATGTACTTCTCCATGAATTCGGTGACGACTCTACGCCGCTCAATCGTCTCGGGACTGAGAGTCAATACGCTGTCCACCTGTCTCTCCTTTCGATTTCTCCTGGAACTGGAACTTCCAATGGGATACTGAAGTCGGTGGTGGTGGGTGACGATTTACGCCATGTCCGGTTTATCCGAGGTAACGTTGGTTTCGTAGAGCTGCCGTATCTCGTCATCGGTGAGACCCAGCAGTTCGCCGAATACGTACCTGTTATGCTCGCCGAAGAGCGGCGCGTGAGTGTCGCCCGACGATTCGGCGCGAGTGAACGTCAATGGAACGCGTGCGTAGGGAAGGGCGCGGTACAGGGGATGGGACACCTCCTCGTACATCGCCCGGGCGCGCACGTGTTCGTGCTCCATCATTTCGCGCGGGCTGAGCACGGGCCCGGCGGGGATTCCCGCTGATTGCAGTGCTTCGACGGCTTCGTCGCGCCCGCGGTCCGCGGCCCATTGTTCGAGCGCGCGGTCGAGCTCCAGCGCGCCGGGGGTGCCTTCGAGGCCGAGCAGCCGGGCCAGTGCCGCGCGGTCCTCATCGCTGCTGGCCGAGACGGCGATCCATTCGTCGTCCCCTGCGCAGGCGTACACATTCTGCGGGTCGTAGATGATGCCGTCGCGGTTGCCCTGGGGCTCGGGGTCGGCGCCGTCGAGCTGCGCGCGAAGGAACAGGTCCGGGAGCATCGTGATGAGTGCTTCGTGCTGAGAGAGCTCGACGTGCGGCGCGCGGCCATGCCGCTTCCGCGCGAGTAGCCCGGATAGCGCGGCGATGGCGCCATAGACCGCGGCGATTGGGTCGCCGTAGGGGACCGCGGAGCGAGTTGGCGGCGTACCGTCGCCGTACCCCGTGACGCTGCTCAGGCCGGCGAACCCTTCGATGGTGAGCCCGTAGGCGAGGTAGTCGCGGTAGGGGCCGGAGAAACCGAAGCCCGGCATCGAGATGCAGATGAGATTCGGCGCAACCTCGCGGAGGACCTCGTCGGTGAGGCCGAGCTGCTGGCGAACGCGCGGCGTGTTGTTCTCGATGAAGACGTCGCTCATGGAGAGCAGCCGCAGGAAGAGTTCGCGACCGCGTTCGGTCTGCACGTCGATGATGCAGCTTTTCTTGTTGCGGCTGAACTTCTGGTAGTGGGCGCCGCGCTCCCAGGGCTCCTCCCCGGGGTCGTCGTCGAGGTAGACGCTGAAGCGAACGAAGTCGGGCCGGCGCGGCGCTTCGACCTTGATGACCTCGGCGCCGAGGTCGGCAAGCAGGCGAGCAGCGAACGGGCCCGCCCACGCGCTCCCGAGTTCGACCACGCGGATGCCGCTGAGGATGTCGTACCTCATGAGGCGGCCTCCGCCGGGGTTTCGACTTCGTCCAGCGCCCACGGGTAGTCGGAGCGGAATGGCGGCCCGGGGACGCGGAAACGCTGGCCGCCGGGAAACTCGAGCGAGCGGAAGAACCGGCGCTCCTGCAGGTGGGCGTCGGCGAGCACCTGCGACGCGGTGAGCACCGGGCCGCAGGGAATGAACATTTCCTGGAAGCGCTCCACCACTTCGGCGGCTGTCCGCTCGGCGAGCCACGGGACCAGCGCAGCGTCGACTTCGTCGGCGCGGGCGTGGCGGTTGAGCATGAGGTCCATGTCGTCGGCCCACTCGGGGCGACCGATGAGGACGCTGAAGTTCTGCCAGTGGCGAGCGGTCCCCAGCGCTATGGACACGAAGCCGTCGGCGCAGGGGAAGATGGTGAACGGATGGGCGACTTCGTGGCGGCGAGTCCGGCGCCAGTCGCGGCCCTGGTGGGTCCATGCGAAGTCGGCGCGTTCCTGGAACGCGATGACCGACTCGAGCAGCGAGACATCGACGAGCGTGCCGCCGCGGCCGGCTTCGGCTTTGAAGACGCCAGCGAGCGCGCCAAGCACGGCGAACAGTCCCGCCTGGAATTCGAGGATGTAGCCGCCATTCTTCAGGGGCGGACCGTTCTCGTCGCCGCAGAGGTGGAGGAACCCGCCGAGCGCGCCGGCCACGATACCCGTGCCACGCCGTTCGGCCCATGGCCCTTCGAGGCCAAAGGGCGTCACAGCGACGTGGACCAGTCCCTGGTCCTGGAGGCGTTCAGAGCGCTCCCGGTCGGCACGAATATCGGAGAGCGGGCGGCCATCGAGCCACACGTGGGCGCCCTCGGGCGCGGCCGCGGTATCGGTTCGCTTTCCGGAGTCGAGATAGCGCTGGAGGGTGACAGCGGCAGGATGTGCGGAGAACGCGGGGGATGTACGCGAGATGGTGACCTCGGCGCCGAGCCCGCGGAGCAGCCTGCCGGCGAAGGCGACGGCGAGGCTATCGCCGGATTCGACAACGCGTATACCATCAAGCGGGTACGCCACCCCAGTCCCCTCCCGTCCCGTTTCCAGCCACCAATTACTTGTTGTTATTGCGGTTGGCGAACGAACGGCCGTTCGTTTATAACCAACATAGCCGAGCAGTGTCAACTGCCTACGCGACAGGCCGAGAGGAGCAATGAGCGAGAACCAGATGCGGGAGGCGATTCTTGTGGCGGCGCGGGATCTCTTCTTCGAGAAAGGGATCCGCGGTACGTCGATGCGTGATATCGCAGGGGAGGTCGGCCTGGCTCAGAGTTCGCTCTACAACCACTTCGGCAGCAAGGAAGAACTCGCCCGGGCGGTGATGGAGCGGAGCTTCGAACTCGTCGACAGCGAGGTCCGGAAGGTGTTCGCCGACGGGCCACCGAGCCTGGACCTGCTACACCGCGCGCTCTATGAGCATGCGATGCAGCACGTACATGGCATCAAGGAGACGGCGGTGTTTCAGCTCGAACGGCGCCACATGCCGCCGGCCGTGCGGGACCGCGTGATCGAGCTGCGTGGCATCTACGAAGAGCGGTTCCAGAAGCTTGCGGACGAGCTCGCCAAGTGCGGCTGCATCACCAAGAACGAGACACGGACGCGCATGCGCATCCTGCTCAGCGCCGGCAGTGAACTCGGCTCCTGGTTTCGTCCCGGCGGCCGGCTCAGCGAACACGACGTCGCGACGATTTACGCCGACCTCGGGCTGGCGGCACTGCGCCCCGAGGCCTGAGACAAATCACTGTTGCAAATTCGCCTAACTGTCATATCTCCCCGCTGAAACGCGCCCCATCCTCCCTCGCGAAGCCTATGGTGAAACGAGATGAGCGGCGAGGGCAGGAATGGGACAGGAAGCGCGACGCTACCGGAGAATGGCGGCCTTCGCGGTCGTAGCGGCGGTGCTGTTGCTTGGGGCAGCGGCCTGCGGAGACGACGATTCGGACGGTGACGGGATCGAATTCCGAACGCCGACGCCTGGAGAAACGGCAACCGTCGGCGGGCAACAACCGCCACCTGCGGGTTCGCCGACCACACCGGCGGAAGAAACGGAATCCCCGCCCGCGACGGAATCGCCAGGGGCCTCGCCCGGGGGAGGCGGCACGGAAGAAGCCGGGACGGTGCTGCGGGTAGAAACGACGGACGATGATCCGCTGGCATTCGACGTCGAGGAACTGACGGCGCCGGCGGACACCGAGGTGATGGTCGAATACGCGAACAACTCGTCGTTGCCGCACAACATCCACTTCTTCGAAGGCGAAGACGCCAGTGCGCCGAGTCTCGCGATGACCGAAATCGCGACGGGGCCGGACGTTGTTGAGCGGGTCACGTTCACGACGCCGGCAGAACCGGGGAACTACTACTTCCAGTGCGACGTGCACCCGACGCAGATGCAGGGCGAACTCGTCGTGGAGTAGCGTGGCCTCGTTCGGGGCGCGGGCGCTGCGATAAGCTGTGAGCGTGGAATCCACCTCGCCGATCGTTCGGCCGGCCGCCCGCGTCATCCTGTTCGACCCGGACGACCGTGTGCTGCTGTTCGAAGCGCGGGTACCGCCCCGCTCGAGGCCGACGCGCGTGCGCAGCATCTGGATCACGCCGGGAGGCGGAGTTCAGCCGGGCGAGACGTACGAAGACGCGGTGCGGCGGGAACTGTGGGAGGAGACGGGCCTCCGCGACGCCGTGCTCGGACCGTGCGTGTGGACCCGTGACCATGTGTTCGAGTGGGACGGACGTCTGATCGACCAGCGCGAAAGGTATTATGTCGCGCGCTGCGAACGGTTCGAACTCGATGCCCGGAACTGGCAGCCCGAGGAGATGACCTTCCTGATGCGGCATCGGTGGTGGGCGATCGATGAGATCCTCACCGCGCCGGATGTGTTCGTGCCGGCGAACATGGGTACGGCGCTCAAGGAGTTGCTGCGTGGGTACCCCGCCGAACCGATCCCGATGGGCGTTTGAATGACCGGCGTCGCTGTGGACGTGAAAGCTCGGCTGGCGGCGATAGCACGGGAGCAGGGCTTCCCGCTGGTGCGGTTCGCACCGGCCGCGCCGCTGGTTGAAGCGCGGGCCGCAGCGCAGGAGCGGCGGGAAGCCGGCCACTTCGCCGATATGCGCTGGATGACCGGGGAATGGGTCGACCGGGCCACCGACCCCGGGCGATTCCTCGAAGGGGCACGGACCGTGATGGTGGTCGCGCTCCCGTATGGGAACCGGAGCGAACGCCCCGGGGACGGCGTCGCGCGCGGGCAGATCGCCCGGTATGGGCGGGGGCGCGATTACCACCGCGTGTTCGAAAAGAAGCTTCGCCGAATCGCACGGGCAATTCGCGACGAACTCGGCGGGCAGGCGCGGGCAACGGTGGACTACGGACCGCTGCTCGAACGGCCGCTGGCGGCGGTATCGGGCATGGGGTGGCTCGGGAAATCGTCGATGTTGCTGGTGCCGGGCCTTGGGCCGTGGGTGCTGCTCGGGGCAATCGCGACGGACCTCGAGGTCGAACCCGACGAACCGCTACGGAAAAGTTGCGGAAGCTGCACCCGGTGCATCGTGGCGTGTCCGACCGGCGCGATCTCGCCCGAGGGCGGCGTCGTCGACGCGCGGAGGTGCATCAGCTACCACACGATCGAGAACCGTGGGCCGATACCGCGCGAACTGCGAGCCAGCTTCGGGACCTGGATCTTCGGCTGCGACGATTGCCTGACCTCCTGCCCGGTCGGCCGGGAGGCGGTCGAGGGGTACCCCGACTTCGCGCCCCGCTCACCCGACGAGGGCGAGCCGGAACTCGCCCCGCTGCTCGCGCTCTCCGAAGAGGAATTTCGCGAGCGGTTCCAGGGACGGCCAATCATGCGGGCGAAGCGCGATGGGTTCGTTCGCAACGTCTGCGTGGCGCTGGGGAACGCCGGGAACGCGGATGACGTGCCAGCGATCGTCACGGCGCTCGACGACCCGAGCCCGCTGGTGCGAGGACACGCCGCGTGGGCGCTTTCGCGCATGTTCGAACGCGCGGTGCTCGGCCCGGAGCAGGTGGCGTGGGCCGAGGCTGCGCTGGAGATCCGCCTCGCGCTGGAGCAGGACGATTTCGCGCGCGAGGAAATGGAGCTGGCACTCCAGCGTTTCCGGGCTATGTAAGGCAGCGGGCAAGGCACAGGAGGGCCTTTAGGCGATCGTCATGCGGATCGGGGTACCTTTGGTGCCATGGAAGCTCGCATGGCACAAATCGTCGCGGGCCGCTACCGGCTCGAGCGGCTGCTCGGTTCGGGCGGAATGTCGGAGGTCTGGCTGGCCTACGACGAGGTGGCCGGCGAGCGGGTGGCGCTGAAGCGCGTGCTCCCGGGTGGCGGTAGCGAAGCGCGGGACGCGTTGCTTCGCGAGGCGGAAATCGGGCTGCGGCTCCACCACCCGAACATCGTCGCGGTGCTCGATAGCGGCAACGACGGCGGGCAGCCGTACCTCGTAACCGAATACGTCGAGGGGCCATCGCTACGCGAGCTGCTGACGTGGCGCGGACGGCTCCCCGAAGGCGACGTGGTCGAGATCGGCCGTGCGGCGTCGGCGGCGCTGGCGCACGCGCACAGCCGCGGGATCCTGCACAACGACCTCAAGCCAGAGAACATCCTGCTCGGCGCAGCGGGGCCGAAGATCGCCGATTTCGGTGCGGCATCGAGCCTGACAGAGACGGTTGGCCCGCACCGCGCGCGGGAACTTATGGGCACGATCGCCTACCTCGCACCCGAGGTGCTGCGCGGGGAGGAACCTTCGCCGAGGTCGGACATCTATGCGCTGGGGCTAACACTGTACGAAGCAGCCGCGGGGCGCCTGCCCTTCCCCGGTGCCACGCCGGCGGCAGTAGCGGGCCAACGGCTTTCGCAACCGGCACCGCTGCTGCGCACGTTCGCGCCGAACGTGACACCGACGCTCGAAGGTACGTTGGCGCGGGCGCTGCAGGTCGAACCGTCACTCCGGTTCGCGAACGCGGGAGCGTTCGCGGCAGCGCTGACCAGCGGGCCAATCGTGAGCCACCCAACGGTGGTGATTCGCCGCAATCCCGCTCGCGGAGAGCGCCTGCGAGCCCTTCGCGGTTTTTTTGCACCATGAATTCCTTGCGCGGTCGATGCACTTCAATCGCCGGCATGTTCCTCTCCCCTTTTGCCCATTGTCAATGCCGAACTGTTCTTCATTGGTATCTTCCCATATTCCCGCCGGCGTTTCAACAGCCCGGGCTCCGCAACCCGGCCGGCCGCCTTTTGACCTGTATCCCCTTCGCTCAGCTCTCTGCGCCGA
>CAZWBW010000004.1:44454-52021 GCA_964632355.1 uncultured Anaerolineaceae bacterium
CCGCAATCCCGCTCGCGGAGCACACCGGCAAGAGCCGGCGGCCGCGAGTTCGGGCGGCCGGGGCGGGAAGCTGTTCGGATTTGTCCTGGTGGCGCTCCTCCTTGGGGGCGGCGCGCTGGCCTTCGTGCTCGCGTCACGGGACAACGAACCAGCGAACGACGACCGGGTCGAGCACATCGCAGAGACCCCCACACCCGAGCCGCCAACGCCGACCCCTACGGCAACGGCCACGCCAACCGAAGTCCCGGACGATGCGGGCGAGGATGGAGACGACGATCGCCGCGGGCGAGGCCGCAACCGGGGCCGGGGCAACTCCGACGACCGTGACGACGGGGAGGACCGGCGCATCCCGATTCCGATTCCGCGCGAGTGGATCGAGTCGTCACCGGAGTCGGCGAGGGACGCGCTGGGCCGCATCTGGGAGAACGTGCAGGACGCCATCGAACGCGAATGGCGGAACCGCACCGAGTGAGCCGGGCGCGTGCAGAGACCACTCGTGCGCTCCTCGACTACTATAGGCTCGTGACTGCGCCAGACCGTCTTCGACCGATCGCACCTCTCTCCGGCATTCGCGTCCTCGACTTCACGTGGGCACTCGCGGGCCCGTTCGGCACGATGCAACTCGCCGACCTGGGCGCCGAAGTCGTGAAGGTGGAATACCCGGACAACGACGAGAAGCAGCGCGGCTTCGGTCCGTACTACCAGGGGATATCGACGTTCTTCTTCAGCGCGAACCGGGGCAAGCGCGGGATCTGCATCGACTTCAAGACCGAGGCGGGCAAGGAGCTCGTGAAGCGGCTGGTGCGCGAAGCGGACGTGCTCACCCACAACTTCCGCCCGGGCGCGATGGAGCGCGCCGGCCTCGGCTACGAAGACCTCAAGAAAGAGAACCCGATGCTGATCTACGCGGCACTCAGCGGGTTCGGGCAGAACGGTCCGTACAGTTCGCTGCCGGCGGTCGACGCGGTTGCGCAGGCGATGGGCGGCACGATGAGCCTGAACGGCGAGAAGGACGGCCCGCCGATGCGGGTGGGAGTGAGCATCGGAGACATGGTCGGAGGTCTGTACTTCGCGCTCGGCATCCTTGCGGCGATTCGTGCCCGCGAGCTCACGGGCAGGGGCCAGTTCCTCGACGTCGCCTTGATGGAAGCGCAGATGGCCCTGTGCGAAAACGCGATCGTTCGGCATTCGGCGTTCAACGAACACCCGACCCGGCAGGGGAGCCGCCATGCCCTGCTCGCACCGTTCGGCCCGTTCCCCACGAAGGACGGCTGGATCGTTATCGCGAACGTGAAGGAGTGGGAGCTGTTCTGCGCGCTCATCGACCGCGACGACATGGCGTTCGACGAGCGATTTTCGACGAACCGCGCCCGGCTCGAGAACATCGATGCGCTCGAGGAGGGGCTGAACGAAGCGCTCCGCAAGAAGACCACGGACGAATGGTTCGCCATCCTCCAGCCGGCGAACGTCGCCTCCATCGGCAAGGTGAATACCATCGCGGACCTGTTCGACGACCCGCACGTGGCTGCGCGAAACATGCTGGTCGACATCCCGATGCCGTACGGGAAGGAAGGCACGCTGAAGCTGCCGAACTCGCCCATCCACCTTTCGGAGACGCCCACGCAGGTCGGGAAGCCGATGCCCGAACACGGCGGCGACACCGACGACGTCCTGCAGGCGTGGGCAGGGCTGAAGCCCGAGGAGATCGCGAAACTCCGCGACGAGGGCGTGGTGAAGTAGCTCCCGCCCAGGGCCTGTTCGTTCGGCGCACTGCTCGGACTTTTGGCCCATATGTTTCGAAACCGTGAGCATGGCGCGGTTTCGCGCGTGTTATGGTGCCTCGAAAAGGGAGGCGCCTCATGGGACGCGACCGGCCACTTGAAGAACGCGGTGAGTCGCTGGAAGAGGAGTTCTTCCGGAAGCAGAACCAGGAAATCATCGCCCGGATGCGGGCGGCCGAGGAGCGCGAGAGGGCGCGCGAGCACCTTCGCGCAGCCACGGGCATAGAAGACGTGGGGGTGCTCGACCGGCTGCTCGATGACGGCGTGACGCACGCGACGGTAACGGCGCTGGCGCTGGCGCCGCTGGTAGCGGTGGCGTGGGCCGACCGGCGACTCGAAGACCGGGAGCGACGCGCAGTGCTGCACGAAGCCGACGATGCCGGCATCGAGCCGGGCACGCCGGAGCACGAACAGCTCCAGGCGTGGCTGCTGGAAGCGCCGGGCGCCGAACTGCTCTCGACGTGGAGCAACTACGCGCAGGGGATGATCAAGACGCTGCCCGAGCAGGACCGCGCCGACTTTTCCGCGACGGTGATGCGGCGCTGCCGGGCGGTCGCGCAGGCGGCGGGCGGGTTCGCCGGCATGGGACGTGTCTCGCCGGAGGAGCAGCGGGTCCTGGCGCAGGTGGAGGCGGCGCTCAAACCCTAGACGTCTTCGAGACCGAGGCCGCGGAGGAAGGCATCGGAGTTGGGTTCGCGGCCAAGGAAGTCGCGCACGAGCTGGTCCCCGTCGACGGACCCGCCACGTTCGAGCACCGTCTTCCGGTAGTGGAGGCCAGTTTGGCGATCGAGCGGGCTGGTCTCCTCGAAACGCGTGTACATGTCGTCGCCGAAAACGTGCGACCAGAGATACCCGTAGTAGCCGGCGTCGTAGCCGAACAGATGGCCAAAGCTGGACTGGAAGTGGGTGCCTTCCGGGTAGGGGAAGCCGGTGATTTCGTGCAGCTCCCGGAGCTTCTTCGTGGTGTCGCCATCGAACCCGGGGGAGTGATACGCGAAATCGAGCGTCGCGAAGAAGATCTGACGGAGCGTGAGGACGCCCGAGTTCAGGTTCTTGGCCGCGATCATCGACTGCAGCAGTTCGTTGGGCAGGGGTTCGCCGGTCTCGTGATGGCGCGCGAAGCTGCGTAGCACTTCGGGCTCCCAGCACCAGTGTTCGAGCATCTGTGAGGGCGCTTCGACAAAGTCGCGCTCGGTGGCCGTACCGCTGAACCGAGCCCGCTGCGCGCGCGTCAGCGTCTGGTGGAGGATGTGGCCGAACTCATGGAAGAGCGTAATGACTTCCGAGTGGCGGAGCAGCGAGGGTTGGTCGCCGGTGGGCTTGGTGAAGTTCGCGACGATAGCGCTCACGGGTCGCTGGTACGAACCGTCGGGGCGCTGGCGGCCGCGGCGTAGCGTGAAGGCGGCGGCGTGCCCGTACTTGTTCGGCCGCGGGAACAGATCCATGTAGAAGCGGGCGAAGGGTTCGGCGCCTTCGGATGCGTCGGCTTCGTAGATGTCGAACGCCTGTACGTCGGGGTGCCACTTCGGCGCATCCGGGGCCGGACTGTAGCGAATGCCCAGCATCGACTGCGTCGTCTGGAAAAGTCCATCGAGCACGGCGTCGAGCGGGAAGTACTTCGCAACTTCGAATTCGTCGACAGCGTACTTCGTCTTCAACAGGCGGTTGTGGTAGTAGCGCCAGTCCCAGATGTTCAGATCGTCGCGGCCGGTGTGTTCGCGGCGAGCTGCGCGGAGTTCTTCGAAGTCGCGTTCGGCCTTGCGTGCGACCTTTTCGCGCAGGTCGGCGAGGAAGGAGTCGACGCGCTGGCGGTCCTTCGCCATCCGTACCTCGACCCGGTAGGCGGCCCAGGAGTCGTAGCCGAGGAGCCGGGCGACTTCGTCGCGGAGGCGGATCGCCCGCTCGAGCCTGCGGACGTTTTCCTCGCCGCCCTTGCGCTGGTCCTTCAGGAAGAGCTCGCGGCGGAGGGCCTCATCCTCGGCGTTGGCCATGAACGGGTGGAGGTCGGGGTAATCGAGCGAAACGCGGTACTTTGTGTGGCCGTTCTCGTCGATGGTGCGCAGGCGGGAGATGTAGCTCTCGGGGAGGCCGGCGAGTTGATCGCGGGTGAGGGTCAGCCCGTCGTCCCAGTCATCGATGGCGTTGCGGAACTGGACGCCAATCTCGACGAGTTCATCGAAGATTTCGCGCACGCGGGCGCGCTGCTCGGGCGGGAGTTCGAAGCCGTTGCGGCGGTAGTCGCGGAGCTCGTGTTCGAGCAGGCGGGCATCTTCGCCGGTGAGCTGCCGCGCGGCCGGCGTGTCGCTGAAGGCACGGACGGCCGCATACAGGTCCTCGCGGAAGGCGAGGCCGACCATGTACTTGTCGAGTTCCTGGTCGAGTTCGCGGGCACGTTCCCGGAGCGCGTCGTCGGCGGAGACGTAGGCCATGAAGGCGTACGTGCCGGACGCCTGGGCGACGTGTTCGGTCGCCTCTTCGAGCGCGAGGAGTGTGTTTTCGAACGTTCGCTGGTCGTCGGGCACCGCGACGATGCGAGCGATCGCGTCGTCGCAGGCTGCCATCGCCTTGCGGCAGGCGTCAGCAAGAGACTCGGGGGTGAGGTTCTCGAAGTCGACGAGATCCAGCGAATCGGCAGTCATCCAGGCCTCCAGGTGCGTGGCGGGTGATCGCCAGCGTAGCGGCTGGGCCCAGCCGAACGCGAGGGACGAACCGGTGCGTGGCCGGTGAATGGACGGTCGGGTGAGCGAGCGGCGATACGTGAGATGCCGGACTACTCGCCGGCAGCCTCGCGTTGGCGCATCTGCCATTCGAGCACGAAGGGGTTGTGCTTCTTTTCGAACCCGATCTGCGTCTGCTCCATGTGGCCCGGGAGGACGATCGTCTCGTCGGGCAGGGTCAGGAGCTTGTTGCAGATGCTCTCCATCTCCTGTTCGAAGCTCCCGCCCGGGAGGTCGGTCCGGCCGATGGAGCCGCGGAAGAGGGTGTCGCCGCTGAAAAGCATCCCTTCGGTGTAGAAGCTGACGCTGCCCTGGGTGTGGCCGGGCGTCGCGATCACGCGGAGCTGGAGCCCATCGACCTCGATGACGTCGCCGTCCTGGATGAACGCATGGGGATCGGGCGGCGCCTGGCCTGGGTCAAGTCCGAAGCGCGCGGCGGAGGCATGGAACCCATGCCGCAGCAGGTCGAGGTCGCCCTGGTGGAGGAGGAACTTCGCGCCCGTGGCGTTGTGAACGCCATGGACGCCGAGGACGTGATCGATGTGGGCGTGGGAGTTCGCGATGAGCTTGATCCGCACACCCATGTCCCGCGCGAGGGCCAGGATCTCGTCCGGCTGGTCGCCGGGGTCGATGCAGATGGCCTCGCCGGTGCGGCGATTACCGATAACCCAGCAGTTTTCCTGAAAGACGCCCACGACGATGCCGCGGACCATGAGCTCGTTCGCAACTTCCATAGTGCCAAGCATACAGGTCTGCGATGGCTTCGGGGCGTGGGGAGTTCACCGGGGACGGACGGTCACGGTCATCTGCATGGTGTTCGGGTGGATCTTGCATTCGAACTCGTATTCGCCAGGCTCGGTTGGCGTCCAGACCACGTGTGTGCCGGGGTCGATGGTGCCGGAATCGAACTCAGCGCCCGAGACGGTGGAGTTCCGGAGGGTGGCGGTGTGCTGGGTGGTGTCGTCGTTCAGGAACGCGACGGGAATGTCCACATCGATGACCGTCTCGTCGGGCACGAATGCCAGGTCGACCATGCGGATGCGGGTGGAGTTCGGCGGGAGCGGTGGCTGCTGGCCGGCGACCACAGTGCTCTCGGGCGATGGGGGCGTCGCGTCGCCTTCGCCACCGTAGTCCTCGCCGCCGGAGTCGTTGACGACAGCAAGCGCGATGGGCAGGCCGATTGCGATGAACACGATTGGGATGGCGACAATGGCGATCAATCTTCTGCTGATGTTGGGCAACGAGGCCTCCGAGCGGTGGTAGGTGGATCCACCTTCGAGGCCCGGGCACAACGCCGGGATCGGAAGCGGCGCACTGCCGGTTGCGGGCGCGTGTCAGGGGAGGGGTTCGGTGGCAGTCCGAGCGTACGCGGCCGGGCATGGACGCAAAGAAGGGCGAATGGGCTCGCATTTATGCGGTTCAGATATTCGAACCATCCATGCTCTTACCTAAAGTCCGTCTACGTGAAGACGGTCGCGCAGCGACCCTGGCGCTGACCGGCGCGGGCCTCGGCCCCTGGCGGTGCAGCCACGCGGAGGCTCGAAGATGGCTCTGACCCAATCCACCACCGACCCGGACACGCGTGCGCAAGAGCTCGAGGCGAAGATGACCGACGACGAGCGGTTCTCGCTCATCATCAGCGTGCTCGGCTATGTCCCGGGGAGCGTTACCGGCGCAAGCGGAGGGCGCGACCCGCGCATCCCGCCGGACCCCGCCGGAACCAAGCCGATCGCTGGCCGCGCCGTACAGAAGGAAGCCGCAGAGCGCGAGGCCGGCCAATGCCGGGAGTATCCAACGCCAGTGACGGGTCTGTGCCATTGTGTACCTCCGGGCCAGACCGGCTCGCCCCCGGTATTGCGTGTCGAACTATCTGGCAGATGAGGGCAGGTCAATTCGTGATGCACGTAGTAATGAACGGCCTGGCGCTGTCCCTCTCGCCGATGCAAAGCACGAGTAGCGATACGGGGGTGCCCAGGCGGAGTCCTACCGGAATTCGACCTCGACCGAATGCTGCCTCAGACAGTTCAGAAGGGTGTCCCAGGCTGCGGCGAGCGACTCGAGTGTCTCGCGGGGGACCTGGTGTACGAGCTGGTCGAACTCGCGCCGGCAGGCGCCACAGGAGGGGCGGCTGCTCTGCCACTCGTCGAGCACCCGATGTTCGAGCAGTACGTCATGAAGGGACACGAAGTAGCTTCCTCCGCATTCGTTGCAGGGCCTGCGAATAACGGCGTGACGCAGGATGCTTTCCATTCGGCTCCTCCAGCGCGTTTGGCTCGCACTGGCATCATACGCCCGCGCCCCGGCCACCGCGCAGCGGAGGTGCGTTACGACGATCGAACTAGAGGACTGAGCGCAGCGAGCACGTTTCGTCATGCGCCGGCTACCCGGATATGCGCGCGTGGGCAGCCGTATGAATTTGGCGCGCGTTTTCGAATGAGATTCGATATGCTTTCCCCGGCATATCGCGTGGTCGGCTGGAACCCCGTACTATCCCCGGCACTACGGGCTACCAAGCAGCGCCCACAGAGGAGTGTGTCCTGTGACGACTGCCACTCAGAGCAGCGAACAACTCGCCGAGAAGGGCTATAACGGCAAGCTGCTAAGCGTGAACCTGACGACCGGCGAGATTTCGGTCGAGCGGCCGGACGACTCGCTTTATCGACAATACCTGGGCGGTTACGGCATCGGAGCGCGGATGCTCTGGGACCGGGTACCTGCCGGCGCCGATCCGCTCGGCCCCGAGAACATGCTCGGGATGTTTGCCGGGCTCCTGACCGGCACGCCACTCTTCGGCCAGCGCTGGCAGGTGGTGTGCAAGAGCCCGCTGACGGGCGGCTGGGGTGACGCCAACTGCGGTGGCGACTTCGGCGGCGTACTCAAACTTGCGGGCTGGGACGGGATCATGTTCTTCGGCAAGGCGGAGAAGCCCGTCTACCTCCTCATCGAAAACGACCGAGTGGAGCTCCGCGACGCCTCGGACCAGTGGGGTCAGCTCGCCATCGACAACGAGATGTTCCTGAAGGAACGCCACGGCAAGAAGGCGAGTGTGGCGAACATCGGCCCGGCCGG
>CAZWBW010000004.1:52032-54514 GCA_964632355.1 uncultured Anaerolineaceae bacterium
ACGCTGTCGCTCATCAGCGGCATTTGCAACGACCACGGCCGGCTGGCAGCTCGCTCGGGCGTGGGTGCTGTGATGGGTTCGAAGAACCTGAAGGCGGTAGTTGCGGTCGCCGACCGGAAGGTCATCGCGCAGTCGCCCGACACGATCAAGATGCTGCGCGCGAACCTCGATGACTTCGTAAAGCCGCTGAAGGACTTCTTCCACACATTTGGCACGACGGGAATCACCGCCGCGAGCGCGCTCAACGGCGACTCTCCGGTGAAGAACTGGGGCGGCGTCGGCATCGTCGACTTCCCGAACGCGTCGCAGATCGACGGCGGAACGACCATCAACCCGAAGATGGAGAAGAGCTACGGGTGCTGGCGGTGCCCGATGGCCTGCGGGGCGGAGTCGATTGAGTCGCAGAACGAGAAGTACCCGTACCCGCGGCACACGCACCGGCCGGAGTACGAAGCGATGGCGGCGTTCGGGACGATGAA
This sequence comes from uncultured Anaerolineaceae bacterium, assembly GCA_964632355.1. Lineage (GTDB taxonomy): Bacteria > Chloroflexota > Dehalococcoidia > Tepidiformales > Tepidiformaceae > JALOAP01. The sequence continues at coordinate 52,512 of CAZWBW010000004.1, forward strand.
CCTGATGGCCGACCCGGACGCGCTCATCTACCTCAACCACCTGGCGAACCAGTACGGGTTGGACGTCATCAGCGCGGGCGCGACCATCTCGTTCGCGATCGAGTGCTACCAGAACGGCATCCTTACGCGTGAAGACACGGACGGTCTCGATCTGAAGTGGGGAGACCCCGAAGTGGTGGTCGAACTGCTGAAGATGATGGGCGAGCGGCGCGGTATCGGCGCAGTCCTGGCCGACGGCGTGAAGGTAGCGGCCGAGAAGATCGGGAATGGCGCCGAGCAGTACGCGATGCACATCGGCGGCCAGGAGCTCCCGATGCACGATCCGAAGCTCCAGCCCGAGTACTACACCACGTATAAGCTCGACCCGACCCCGGCGCGCCACACCCAGTACGAAGGGAACAAGCGGCTCGGGAAGATCCCGCCTCCACCGACGGATTCGAAGGAGTACAAGGGCCGCGGCGAGCACCACAAGGGCGCGAGCGAGTACATGCACGTGGTGAACGCCGGCGGGATGTGCCAGTTCGTCATGATGGCGGCGAACACCGCCAACATCCCGACGTGGTTCAATGCGGTGACCGGCTGGGATATGGACCTCGACGAGGTCATGCAGATCGGCGAGCGCATCGCGAACCTGCGTATGGCGTTCGAAGTGCGCGAGGGCGGGAACCCGCGAAAGCGAGCGGTTCCGACGCGGGTCACCGGCGAGACGACCGAAGGGACACACACCGGCCCACTGGCGGGCGTGAAGCTCGACACCGAGACGCTGGAGACGGAGTTCCTTCGGGCCTGCGACTGGGACCTCGAGACCTGCAAGCCGTCGCGAGCGAAGCTCGAGTCGGTTGGGCTTGCGGACGTGGCCGCGGTGCTCCACGGCTAGCAGCACGAACCCGGCAGGATATGCAGAGGAGGCGCTCGAGCGCCTCCTCTCTTGTTATGCGGGTGCAATGCGCCGCGTCAACAGATGTCGCGACGGTGCGTACCATTTGCTGTCTGCGACTAACTTCAGGAGGCAGTGAATTTGGCTTCGTGGCAGGAGTTCGAAGCGGCGGAACCGGAGCTCGCGAAAATCGGTGCGAAGCGCCTCGACGACAACGGCGTGCTGCTCGTGGGCACCATCCGCAAGGATGGCACGCCGCGGATCAGCCCGGTGGAACCGGTGTTCCTCGACGGAGAGCTGTACCTGGGCATGATGTGGCAGTCGAAGAAGGCGCTAGACCTGCTGCGCGATCCGCGGGTGCTACTCCATAGCACCGTGCTGGACCGAAACGCGACAGGCGGTGACTTCAAGGTCCGGGGGCGCGTGAGAGAGATTGCCGATGCGGAGACGCACAAGCGCTACGCGCAGGCCATGAAGGAACGGATCGGCGAAGCGCCCGAGGACGAGTTCCATCTCTTCGCAGTCGACATCGAGCACGTGGCACATGTGACGTTCGACGAGGCCGAGATGAAGGTTCGCCAGTGGCGGGCCGCGTAGGCAGTACGCCCTGAGACGTTCATTCGAAGTCCCTCCCCGGCGAGGGACTTCTTTGTTTTCGGCCCCCGTGCCGGGACGCGGCCGTGGTGGAAATCGCAGACCGGTTCGGGCCCTAGCGCTCGCCGGAGGCAGCGCGATAAGGTTCCGGCATGCGATTGCTGTTCATCGGCGGAACGGAGTTCGTCGGCCGGCACATGGTCGAAGCCGCGCTCGCGCGCGGCCACGAAGTCACGCTGTTCAACCGCGGCACGAACCCGAACATCCCGCCGGGCGTCGAGCGTCTGACTGGCGATCGCGATGGGGGACTTGAGGTGCTCCGTGGGCGGACGTGGGACGTTGTCATCGATACGCCCGGGTACGTGCCCCGCGTCGTGCGCCAGTCGGCCGAACTCCTGGCCGATGCGGTCGAGCGGTACGTGTTCATCTCCACCATCGCCGTGTACGGCGACCAGTTCGCGCCGGGGGTCACTGAAACGGCGCCGCTTGCGACGCTCGACGACCCGGCCACCGAGACGGTCACCAATCGCAC
>CAZWBW010000005.1:0-7890 GCA_964632355.1 uncultured Anaerolineaceae bacterium
GATGCCCTGCCCGAGAATCAGGCCCGGTGCCGCCGCATCGAGCCCGATCGGGATCGGCCACTTTCGGAACGCCGCATAGATCACGCCGCCCAGCACACCGCCGAGGAGGCCACCGTAGAGTGTGATCCCGCCCTCGGTGATGTCCGTGACGATGCTCGGGATGTCGTTCTGGAACTTGTCCCAGTGCTCCGCGACATAAAACAGGCGCGCGCCCACGATCGCGCACGGCACGCCCACAAGCGCGATCTCCTGCGCGACCTCCGACGGGATCCCGTCCTTCTTGGCCAGGTACACCGACAGCGTGACACCAGCGACGATACCGACGGCGGTGAAGAACCCGTGCCACGCCAGGGTGAACGGGCCAAACTCCGCCATGATCGGATCGATATCGATCTCGATCGGATCCCAGCCCGAGATGCCGAGCAGCAGGAACGGGAGAAACGAGAGGGCGCTCACACCTAGAGGGTACAGCCGAGTCCCTGTACCGGGTAGCCAACGCCCTCGTCGGTCATGGGGCAGGAAAGCGCCATGATTTGCGAACGGCAGCTCGCCGGCATCCGTAGAATGCGCCCATGTCCGAGCGCATCTCCTGGTTTCCCGTTGCCGACCCCGCAACCCTCTCCCCCGAGACACAGGCCCTCTTCGCCCAGCTCGAAGAGAAGCTTGGGTTCGTGCCCAACGTCTTCCGGGCCTTCGCCTGGCGCGAAGAGCGCTTCCGGAAGTGGCTCGCCCACTTCGACGACCTCATGCAGCCGTCGCCCGGGTTGAGCAAAGCCGAGCGGGAGATGATCTCCGTCGCCGTCTCAATGCAGAACCAGTGCCTCTACTGCCTGGTTGCGCACGGGTTCGCCGTTCGCGCGCTCACCAAAGATCCCGTTCTCGGCGACCGCATTACCCTCGACTACCGGCGCGCCGGCCTCACTCCCCGGCAGGTCGCGATGCTCGATTACGCCGTCAAAATCACGCGCGAACCGGCCTCCTGTTCCGAAGCCGACGTCGAAGCGCTCCGCGCCCACGGCTTCTCCGACGAAGACATCTGGGACATCGCCGAAGTCGCCGCCGCCTTCAACTTCACGAACCGGCTCGCCTCGGCCACGGGGATGATGCCGAACCACCAGTACCACGGCATGGCCCGGTAGGGAGCACCGCGCTTTCGGGTTGCGATTAGGACGAAGCGTGATTCGTGCGTAGAATCCGAGCGCGATTCGGGTTGTTCGACGGCGCCTCCCGGCGCTCCCGCGTATACTCGCGCCAAACTGCATTGGAGGGGGAAACATGGCGCGCCCAGTCCTGCGCACGCCCCTGTGTGACATGCTCGGGATCGAGTATCCCGTAATCTCGGCCGGGATGGGGCCGGTCGGGGGTGGCTCAGCGCCAGCGGCGACTGCCGAACTGGTTGCGGCCGTTTCGAACGCTGGCGGCCTCGGGGTCATCGGGGGTGCCGGGTTCAGCGCCGAGCGGCTCCGCGAGGAAATTCGCAAAGTCCGCTCCATGACCGATAAACCCTTCGGCGTCGACCTGCTTCTGCCGTCGAACTACATGGGTGGCGCGGCCTCCGGCGAGATGCCCGCCAACCCGCGCGACCTCATCCCGAAGGAGACGCTCCACGGCCTCCGCAAGATCGTCGAAGACCTCGGCATCGAATGGGTCGAAGCCCCCGTCGAGACCACCGCCCGCCGCATTCGCAAGCCCGGCCAGGGCATGTCCGACGAACAGATGGAGGTGGTCATCGAGGAAAAGGTGCCCGTGTTCGCCTCCGGTCTCGGCAACCCGGGCCCCTGGGTCGAGCGGCTCCACGCGAACGGCACCAAGGTGCTCTCGCTCGTCGGCAACGTGAAGAACGCGAAGCGCGTCGCCGCGGCGGGCGCGGACATCGTGGTCGCGCAGGGCACCGAGGCAGGCGGCCATACCGGGCGTATCGCCACCATGGCCCTCGTCCCACAGGTCATCGACGCCGTTGCGCCCACCCCTGTGGTCGCAGCCGGTGGCATCGGCGATGGCCGGGGCCTTGCCGCCGCACTCGCACTCGGCGCCATCGGTGTCTGGGTCGGCACCGCGTTCCTCGTCTCGCAGGAGGCGAACCAGCCCGAGATCCAGAAGCAGCGCATCCTCGCCGCCGGCGACGAAGACACGCGGGTCACGCGCCTCTACAGCGGCAAGACCATGCGTAACATCACCAACCCCCTGATCGAGGCGTGGGAAGCGTCCGGCATCAAGGCCCTCCCCATGGCCATCCAGGGCATGCTCGTCGCCGATCTCATCTACTCCTGCCGCAAGGCTGGCCGCGAAGACCTGCTGATGAACGCTGCAGGACAGATCTCCGGCCTGCTCACCGAATCCCGACCGGCCGCCGACATCCTGAACGACATGGTCACCCAGGCAGCCGATATCCTTGCTCGCCGCATACCCGCCACCATCACTGCTGATCCGGGGGCTTAGCTCATGACCGATAGGGCACTCGAAGGCCTGCGCGTCGTGGAATTCTGCGACGAACTGGGCTCCTACTGTGGACGGTTACTTGCCGACCTCGGCGCCGAAGTGATCAAGGTTGAACCGCCCGGTGGCGGCATCGAACGCAACTCTCCGCCGTACTACAAGTCCGCTGAACCCGGGCCCGATACCTCACTGGCGTTCTGGGTGCATAACACGTCGAAGAAGTCCGTCGTGCTCGACCTCGAATCGAGCGAGGACCGCGCCCTTGCCCGCAAACTCGCCCTCATGGCCGATGTCATCATCGAGGACAACCAGCCCGGCTGGCTCGCCGAACGCGGGCTCGGTTACCAGGACCTTCGTGCCGAAAAGCCCTCGCTCGTGTACACCTCGATCACGGGCTTCGGCCAGGATGGCCCGCATGCGAACTGGAAGTACAGCGACATCGTGGGCCAGGCCGTCGGCGGCGTCATGACGCTCGCCGGCGAGCCGGAAGATCCGCCGAACATGATCTACGGCAACCAGGCCAACATCAGCGCGAGCATCCAGGCCGCCCAGGGCACGCTCATCGCTGTCCTCCACGCCGAAGCCACCGGCCAGGGGCAGCACGTCGACGTCTCCGCGCAGGAGGCCATCTCCATGGCCCAGGAGACGGCGATGCAGACCTGGGACCTGCAGAAGAAGAACCGTGTCCGCACGGGCGAAAAGGGCTCGCTGCCCCTTACCCTCCCCGGCCTCGGCGTGTACAAGACCAAAGACGGCTACGCCCAGCTCATGGTGCTCGCCCCTGCAGGCGCCGACTTCCCCGACCTCGTAGCGTGGATGCGCGAGCGGGGCATGCAGGGCGACCTCGACGAAGAGCCCTACGCGAGCATCTGCCAGCAGCTCAACATGCCCTTCGTCACCCAGGTCCTTTCGGACCCGGATTCCGCCGCTTCCATGGTGCCGCAGCTCCTGCACATCCACAGCGTCGTCGCCGAATTCTTCGCCACCCTCTCGGCCGTCGAGGCGTACGAGGAGGGCCAGCGCCGCAAGCTGCTGATCGGCATCGTGTCGACACCGAAGCACCTCGCCGAAAACACCCAGCTCCGCGCGCGCGAGTGGTACCGCAAGCTCGAATTCGACTACCTCAACAAAATGATCGAGTTCCCCGGGCCGCCCTACCGGCTCTCCGAAACTCCCGCCGTCATCCAGCGGCCACCGCGCCTTGGCGAACACACCGACCAGGTCCTGGCGGAGCTCCGGTCCTGAGAGCGGAGCTCGAGGAGGGAAGAGACAATGACCAGGCGTCCACTCGAAGGCATCCGCGTCGCCGACTTCTCGTGGTTCGGGGCCGGCCCCATCGGCACCCAGACCCTGTGCACCTTTGGCGCTGAGGTTATTCGCGTCGAATCGGAAGCGAAGCTCGACTCACTTCGCACGGTGCAGCCCTTCGCCCTCAACGAAGACGGCAGCTACAAGACCGGCTACAACGTCTCCGGGTACTTCAACAACTTCAACGCCGGCAAGCTGAGCCTCCAGCTCAACCTGAACCTTCCCAAGGGGCAGGAAATCGCCTACCGGCTCATCGAGAAGTGCGACGTGTTCGTGACCAACTTCACGCCGCGCGTTATCGAGAAGTGGAACCTCACCTACGAGCAGCTCAAGAAGGTCAACCCGAAGATCATCGCGGTCTACGCTCCCATGCAGGGCATGGAGGGCCCACACCGCGACTTCCTCGGGTTCGGCGCCGTCCTCACGCCCGTTACCGGTATCAGCCACATGTCCGGGTTCCCGCACCGGCCGCCGTTCGGCGTCGGCACGAACTACCCGGACTACGTGATGAACCCCGGCCACTCGATCACGGCCGTCCTTGCCGCGTTGCGCTACCGAAACCGCACCGGGAAGGGCCAGTGCATCGAACTCCCGCAGATTGAGTCGGTCGTCGCGACGCTCGGCACGGCCGTCCTCGAATACCTCGCGAATGGCGACAACCCGATGCGCGGCGGCAACCGCAGCCCCGTCGCCGCCCCCCACGGCGCATTCCGCTGTGCCGACGACCCCGAGTCCGTCGATTCGCCAGACCGTTGGGTCACCATCGCCTGCAAGAGCGACGCCGAATGGGAAGCACTGTGCAACGCCATCGGCGACCCCGGCGCCGCGAAGGACCAGCGGTTCGCTACCTTCGAGCAGCGCAAGGCCAACGAGGACGAACTGGAGGCGCTCGTCAGTAGCTGGACGGCGGGCAAGCGCGCCGAGGACGTCGCCGCAACGCTCCAGGCTGCCGGCGTTCCCGCAGGCGTCGTCCAGAACGCCCAGGACATGCTCGAACGCGACGAGCACATGAAGGCCCGCGGCTACTACGTCTACCTCGACCACCCGGAGACCGGGCGCGCCGCGTACGACGGCCCCGCATTCCGGCTGAGCGAGACCCCGGGCTACCTCGCCGCGCCAGCACCGCTGCTCGGCGAGCACACCATGGACGTCTGCGAGCGCATCATCGGCCTCAACATGGACGAAATCGCCGACCTCCTCGCCGAGGGCGTCCTGATCTAGTCCACACCGTCCGTCGAATTTCGCGAACGGCCGCCCGGGGCAGGGCGGCCGTTTCGTTTGGCCGTCGCCAGCGGTGGTCGCTGTGTTACGATCGCGCTACCCAACTCCACGGAGCGACGCGTTGACCACCCTGATCGTTCTCATCGTCATCGCGCTCATTGTGGTCGTTATTGTTGCCTTCTTCTGGGGCACATATAACGGCCTTGTGCGTGCGCGCATTAATGTGAAAGAAGCCTGGTCTGGCATCGAGGTTCAGCTTAAGCGCCGATCGAGCCTCATTCCGAACCTCGTCGAGACTGTCAAAGGCTATGCCGCGCACGAACGGGAAACGCTCGACAACGTCACTCGTGCCCGCTCCATGCTCGATACCGCTGGCACGCCCCACGAAGCTGCCGAGGCCGACAACGTCCTCACCAGCGCGCTCCGCTCGCTCTTCGCCGTCGCTGAAGCCTATCCCGACCTCAAGGCCGACGAGAACTTCCGCCAGCTTCAGCGCGAACTGACCGACACGGAAGACAAAATCGCCTACGCCCGGCAGTTCTACAACACCAACGTCGGTAACTACAACGAGAAGATCCAGGTCTTCCCGAACGTCTTTATCGCCAACATGTTCGGCTTCGAACCGGCCGAATTCTACGAAGCCGAACAGGGTGCGCGCGAGGACGTTACTGTCAGCTTCTCCGCCTCATAGTCCCCGCACCGCTCACGAAGTTCGAATGCCCGCCAGGAACGACCTGGCGGGCTACACCGCTCCCCGAGGCGGTGACCACCGAAGAGCAATCACGCAGGACCCGTCACCGTGACTCGCGAGGCTGTCGCCGGTTCAATCCTCGTTTACGACCGTATCGCCGCGAACAAGCGCGAGACGTGGCTGCTCCTGTTCCTGTTCGTGGTGCTCATCGGCGGGCTGGTCGCCGCCATCGTCTACGGGTTCGGGTTGCCCACTGGCGTTCTCGGCATCGCAGGCGTCGCCATCATCCTCTACGCCCTGTTCTCCTACTATGCCTCCACCTCGGTCGTGCTCTCGATCTCAGGCGCGCACGAAGTCACGAAGCACGAAGAGTGGGAGTACGTTCGCCGGGTCGAGAACCTCTGCATCGGCGCCGGGCTTCCCATGCCGCGAACCTGGGTCCTCGAAGACTCCGCGCCCAACGCTTTCGCCACCGGCCGCGACCCCGAACACGCGCACGTTGTGGTCACCCGGGGGCTGCTCAATAAGCTCGAACCGGCCGAGCTCGAAGGCGTGCTCGCACACGAACTCTCCCACATCGGGAACTACGACATCCGCGTTATGACCGTGGTGACGGTGCTCGTGGGCGTCGTCGCGCTCATCTCCGATCTCGCGTTGCGAGCCACCTTCTGGGGTGCTGGCTCGCGCCGGCGCAGCGGTCGCAACAAAGGCGGCGGGTTCGCTCTCATCGCGCTGCTGATCGCGATAGTGGGCGCCATCCTCGCCCCGCTCATCGCGCAGATCATTCGGTTCGCCGTAAGCCGCCGGCGCGAATACCTCGCTGACGCGAGCGGCGCGCTCCTTTGCCGCAACCCCGAGGCGTTGGCCCGCGCCCTCGAGAAGATCGCTGCCGACGATGAGCCCCTCGAGGCCGCCAACAAGGCCACGGCACACCTCTACATCTCAAACCCCCTCAAGGGGCACCGAAGCCTGCTGAACAACCTCTTCAGCACTCATCCGCCTATCGAGGACCGCATTCGCATCCTGCGCAGCATGTAGCGAAGGCGCCGCCGGCTCCCCCGGCGGCAACGCCCCACCCCACGGGAACGAGCGCACACAAAACGAGGGGGCCGAAACCGGCCCCCTCGCGCTCCATTCGCTACCGCGCTTAGACCTCGCGGAACTCGCCCTCGACGGTGCCCTCTTCAGCGCCGCTATCACCGCTGCCAGTGTCGCCGCCCGGTGCGGCACCAGCGCCAGCCTGCGCGCCGTATACCGCCTCGCCGATGCGCTGCATCGACGTCACCAGGTCGTTCAGCGCCGACTGGATGCGGTCCCGGTCGTCCGACTCGAGCGCCTCCCGGACAGCCTTCACCTTCTCCTCAACGTCCGACTTGAGCGACGCATCGATCTTGTCGGCGTTGTCGCGGAGCGTCTTCTCCGCCTGGTACGCGGTGTTGTCCGCCTGGTTCTTCAGCTCGATGAGCTCGCGGCGCTTGCGGTCCTCCTCGGCGTGGAGCTCCGCCTCACGCTGCATGCGCTCGATCTCTTCCTGCGAAAGACCACTCGACGGCTGGATCGTGATCTTCTGCTCGCGGCCCGTGCCTTTGTCCTTCGCCGAGACGTTCACGATGCCGTTCGCATCGATGTCGAACGTCACCTCGATCTGTGGCACACCGCGCGGCGCCGGCAGAATCCCGTCCAGGATGAACCGGCCGAGCGATTTGTTGTCCGCCGCCATCGGCCGCTCGCCCTGCAGCACATGGATCTCCACGCTCGGCTGGTTGTCCGCAGCCGTCGAGAAGACCTGGCTCTTCGACGTCGGGATCGTCGTGTTCCGCGGGATGATCGGCGTCATCACGCCACCCAGCGTCTCGATACCAAGCGTCAGCGGCGTGACGTCGAGCAGAAGCACGTCCTTCACTTCGCCCTTCAGCACGCCCGCCTGGATCGCAGCGCCGATGGCGACCACCTCGTCCGGGTTCACGCCCTTGTGGGGCTCCTTCCCGAAGAAATCGGCCACCAGCTTCTGCACCGCCGGCATGCGCGTCTGCCCGCCGACGAGCACCACCTCGTCCACGTCCGACGCCTTCTTCCCCGCGTCGTCCAGCGCCTTCCGCACCGGCTCAAGCGTCGCCTGCAGCAGGTCGTGCACCAGCTGCTCCAGCTTTGCCCGCGTCAGCGTGATGTTCAGGTGCTTCGGGCCAGTCGCGTCGGCCGTGATGAACGGAAGGTTGATCTCCGTCGACTGCGTG